>JAGNMU010000380.1 GCA_017991005.1 Gemmatimonadaceae bacterium
GGCGTACCGGCTGGACCTCCTGGTCGAGCAGCGCGTGGTGGTGGAGTGCAAGGCGGTCGACAAGCTGGCGCCCGTCCACACCCAGCAGCTCCTTACTCACCTTCGGCTCGGCGGGTACCCGGTCGGGCTGCTGCTCAACTTTGGGGCGGAGGTGCTGCGGGACGGCATCAAGCGCGTCGTCAACCACCTTCCGCCCCTCGACGGTTCACGCGTGGTCGTGAACCGTGTCGCCGAGGACATGCTTCCGACGTTTATCGCCTGAAGAGAAACGCGGCCGGCTCGAGTCGCGCGCCCTTGTCGTCACACACCGCATACCGGCCGCCAGAGTACAGTGTCGCGCCAGCATGGCGCCCGTCTTTAGCCACTGCATAGAATTCGAGGTCGAACTTCGGCCGACCGTTCGCATCGAGCAGCCGCTTTTCCGTCGTGGCGACGACGCGCTCAAGCACCTTGAGCAGCGCTGCCTCAGGCGCCAGCCCCTGCCGCATCAGCTCGACCGCCAGAAACGATGCGCACGATTTGATGTTTGCCTCGCCGCGGCCGGTGCTGCCGGCGGCGCCGACCTCGTTGTCGCAGTATTGCCCGGCCCCGATGATCGGCGAGTCACCGATGCGCCCCGGGACCTTCCAGGCCATGCCACTGGTGGTCGTCACCGAGGACAGGTCTCCGGCTGCCGTCACGGCGTTCATGTTGATCGTGCCCGTCGTGAACTTGATCTTGATGTCGTCGTTGTGGTCGAGCCAGAAGTCGTTGGCGTTCAGGCGCGACTTCCAGCGCATCCAGTCCTGCCGCGACTTCTCGGTGAGCAGGTTTTGCGGCTTGAAGCCCATGGCGATCGCGAATTTTCTGGCACCCGGTCCCACCAGCATGACGTGGTCCGTGTAGTCCATGACGGCTTTGGCCACGAGCGACGGGGTCGCGATGTCCTCGATGCTCGAGACGGACCCCGCTCGCTTGGTCGGTCCGTGCATGCACGAGGCATCGAGCTGCACCACGCCCTCTTCGTTCGGCAGTCCGCCCAAGCCCACACTTTGATCGTCGGGGTCGAGCTCCTGGATGTTCACGCCGGCGATGATGGCGTCCAACGGATCTTCGCCGCCGATGATCTTGTCGTACGCCACCTTCACACCGCGAATGCCGTTGGCGGATGACACCACCGTCGGCCGCGCCCGAAATGCCGTGCCGGCGCCCGGGATGGCCGCCGAGGCCGTCGCCGTGCCGAATTCCTCCGGCAGCGGGAGGCGAGGAAGGAAGCCGGCCGCGGACAACGCGGCGGAGCGCTCGAGAAACTCTCGGCGGGACAGTGGCACGGGATGATCTCCGAAAAGCGGTCAGAAAGACGGACACCGGGGCGGCCAGAACAGGCGTGCGGACGCCCTGCGACGATACCACATCGACCGGACGGTAGCGAGAGCGATGTCCCACCCCCCAGAATGTGTCTCAGGTTCCGCCTGGCTCGTCATACGGCGGGCACTTCACCCTGCCCATTCATTCGGGCGCGTGTCACGTTGCTGGCCATCCGGTGATCTCTGTCGGCGTGCCATTCGGCGACTCGCCCCGGCTTCCTTCCAGCGCTTCCATGACCTCTCCGGCCGAAATCGCCGACTGGCTCCGCACGACGTCGTTTCTCGAAGGCTTCACCGACGCGCACCTGTGGAAATTGTCGCGTCATGTGACCCCGCACGAACTGATCGCCGACGAAACGATCTTCCAGGAGGGTGAGCCCAGGCAACGCCTCGCCATCCTCATCAGCGGCGCGATCGCCATCGAAAAGTCGTCCGAGGGTCGGACGACACGACTGGTGAGTCTGGGCCAGGGTGAAGCCGTCGGCGAAGGCCTGCTGCTCGATGACTCCACCCATGGCACGACGGCTCGTGTCATCATGCCGGGCGTGGCGGTGCTGATGACGCGCACCAATCTCGATGACATCACGCGGGAAGCGCCCCAGCTGTACGCGGCCTTGGTGGCCCGAGCGGCGCGCTCGATTTCGGCGCGTCTGCGGCGCGCCGATGCGACGCTGGTGGGTCGAGGACGCGCGCTGGGTTTTGGCGGGCACCGCACGCGCACCGAGCATGACCTGCTGGGCGACCGCGAGGTGCCGTACGAAGCGCTGTATGGCGTGCAGACGCTGCGCGCGCTCGAGAATTTTCCGATCACCGGCATTCCGCTGCGCGAATTCCCGGTGCTCATCGAAGCCATGGCTGCCGTCAAGGAAGCGGCGGCGCAGACGAATCTCGAATTGGGCCTGCTTGGCGCGACTGAGGGCGATGTGATCATTCGCGCCGCGCGTGAAATACGCGCCGGGCGCCATCATGAGCACTTTCTGGTGGACATGATCCAAGGCGGTGCCGGGACCTCGACGAACATGAATGCCAACGAGGTCATCGCCAACCGCGCGCTCGAGCTTCTCAATCAGCCTCGCGGGCAATACGACGTGATCTCTCCCAACAGCCACGTCAATCTGAGCCAGTCCACGAACGACGTGTATCCCACGGCGGTCCGCGTCGCGTTGCACCAAAGTCTGAGTGTCTTTCGGGCCGAACTTGGGCGGCTCGCCGATGCCTTTGATGTGAAGGGGACGGAGTTCGCGTCGATGCTCAAGATGGGCCGCACGCAGATGCAGGACGCCGTGCCGATGACGCTGGGGCAGGAGTTCAAGGCGTTTGCGCACACGCTGCGTGAGGATGTGGATCGCATGGCCGAGGCGCAGTCGTTGATTCGCGAGATCAATCTCGGCGCCACCGCGATCGGGACCGGCATCAATGCCCCACCAGGTTATGCGGATCTGGTGGCGCGCAAACTGGCCGTGATCAGCGAGGTGCCGGTGATCACCGCACCCGATCTCATCGAGGCGACGAGCGACACCGGCGGGTTTGTCCAGCTCTCGGGGGTGCTCAAACGTACGTCGACCAAGTTGTCCAAAATCTGCAACGATCTGCGATTGCTCTCGTCGGGGCCGCGCGCTGGCTTTGGCGAAATCAATCTGCCGCCGATGCAGCCAGGGTCGTCGATCATGCCGGGGAAAGTGAATCCCGTCATCCCCGAAGTCGTCAATCAGGTGTGCTTCGATGTGATCGGCGGCGACGTGGCCATCACGATGGCGGCCGAAGCGGGGCAACTGCAGCTGAACGCATTTGAACCGGTCATCGCGTACCGGCTGCTGCGCAGCATCGACATGCTGCGCGCGGCGTGCCTGGTGCTGCGTGAGCGATGTGTGACCGGTATCACGGCAAATGTGGACCGGATGCGCACGTTCGTCGAACAGTCAATCGGCATCGTCACTGCGCTCGTGCCCGTGCTCGGATATGAGGTGGCGACTGAAGTGGCGAAAGAAGCGTTGGACACCGGCCGAGGTGTCTTTGATGTGGTTCTCGATCGAGGCGTCCTCACCCGGGCGCAGCTCGATGAGATCCTGAACCCAGCGGCAATGACCGCGCCGCGCTCCGTGAACTGAAGCCTATGTCAACGATCGTCAGTCCTTCCGAGCTGTCGCGCACAGGTCTGCGCATCGTCCGACGAGTGCTCTGGTCTGGCGCCCTGCGCGCCAGCGCGATGGGGGCCCTTGCCGTCGGTGCACTCGCCGCGTGTGGTGGCGGCGGTGACGGCTCCTCGGGTCCGGCCGCGGTCGCCCGCGTGCAGGTCTCAGTCGGCAATGTCATCCTCAATACCATCGGCGGCACGCAGGCGGTAACGGCGACGCCCAAAGACGCCAGCGGCAACACGGTTGCTGCGAGCGTGGTGTGGAGTTCCGACAACGCGAGCATTGCGAGTGTCACCGGCAGCGGCAATTCCGCGACCATCACGTCGGTGTCCCCGGGTGCGACGGTCATTCGCGCCCGTGTCGGCACCATCGGCGCCGATATCCCGGTGCAAGTGCTCGGCGTGCGAAGCATTCAGGTCACGCCAGCCAATGCGTCGGTGCGCGCGGGTGATACGCAGCCGCTCAGCACGATCTTTGACGCCGATCCCGGCGTCCCGACCACCGTGACGTGGACGACGGACAATCCGGCCATCGCGACCGTGAGCCCCGCTGGCCTCGTGACGGGTGTCGCGCCCGGCACCGCCGTGGTGCGAGCCACCTCTGTGGCCGACACCCGTGTTTCGGCGACTGCCAGCATCAACGTCACCCCCGCGCGCGGCGTGGTGCTGTCACCGGCTACCGCGAATCTCGCCACCGGCGAGCAGCGGACACTCGGCGTGACGGTGAACATCGAAACGGGATTGAGCACCGCGGTCACGTGGCGCACCAGCGCCGCGTCGATCGCAACCGTCAACTCAACGGGACGTGTCACCGGTGTGGCGTTTGGCACGGCCATCATCACGGCGGTGTCCGTCGCCGATACCACGCTGAAAGGGACGGCGACGATCAATGTCGTGCCGGTGGTACGCAACATCGTCGTCACACCAGCCGCGGCGTCGCTGTTCATCGGCGGTACGCAGCAGCTGACAAGCACCGTGACAGCGGAAGGCTCGTTGGCCACGACGTCAACGTGGAGTTCCAGCAACAACACCGTGGCCACGGTGAACGCGAGTGGTCTGGTCACCGCCGTATCGGTCGGCACCGCCATCATCACCGCCACGTCGACTGCCGACGCCACGAAGACCGCGACGGCCACGATTTCCATTACAC
>JAGNMU010000381.1 GCA_017991005.1 Gemmatimonadaceae bacterium
TGGGGAAGGACAAAGGGCAGGAGGGACTGAGCCAGGAGTCAGGAAGCAGAGCATTGTACATGCTGCCTCCTGACTCCTGGCTCAGTCCCTCCTGCCCTTTGTCCTTCAGTTGTGTCCCGCGGTCAGCGATAGCCCCGCCTCACCCCGTCACTGCCTTGATCGCCGCCAGAATTTCCGCATTCTCCCGCTTGGTCCCTGGCGTCGTTTCCACGTGGGCCCACCGAACCACGCCTTCCTTGTCGATCAGGAAGTAGGCGCGCTGCGAAAAGTAGGTGTCTTCGCGGAGCACGCCGTACGCACGTGACGCGTCTCGTCGAAAGTCGGAGAGCAACTCCTCCTTCATGTTGTACTTCGAACGAAACTCCTTGAGCGACGGCACGGCGTCGACGCTGATGGGCATGACGGCGACGTCCTCGGCGCTGAAGACATCGAAGTCTTCGCTGAAGGCACAAAGTTCGGCGGTGCAGACGCTGGTAAACGCCAGCGGGAAAAACGCCAACAGCACGTGCTTCTGTCCGCGCAAGCTCGAGAGCGTCACGGACGCGCCGGCCGTCGACGCGAGTGTGAAGTCGGGAGCGGTCTCGCCGACTTGAATTGGTTGGGTCTGAGTCGTGGTCATCACGTGGATTTTGGGGAACGTGGAGGCCTGAGTGCCCCCTCTAACGCCGACACCGTCACAGAACCGGCTACACGCCGGAGCCTGCCTGAGAGTGCCTGCTCTCGAGTGATATCACAAAGATAATTCACTCTGGCGCCTGTGGAAAAGAGTCGTATCATGTGAGTGTAGTGCCGCGCTGCGGAGTGCACTCGGAACGATGGTGATCTGAAGGTCCGCAGCGACACCGCGAACGACGGAAGAGCGCCATGCGCGTCCTCGCCTTCGATAACGACGAAACGGTAGCACTTCGTTCCGATTGCGCGATCTTTCGGCGTGTCGGCGAAGTGGCGGAGGTGAGCACCGCGCAGACAACGGCGGATGCGTCACGCTTGCTCGCGGCGCGGTCGTACGACGCCATCCTCATGTTTGTCTCGTCAGCGGATGCCGGTTCGCTCGCGGCGCTGGCGACGTTTCGCGCCGCGGCGCCGAGTGCCGCGATCGTGCTCGTTGCGGCCAGCGTCGATGAGTCTGAGGTGCTGTGCGCGCTTCGCGCAGGCGCTCAAGACTGCCTGTTGCGTGACGACGTGGCGATCGACGGCCTGCCCCGACTGCTGCAGTGCGCGGTGGAACGTCAGCGCCGCCTCGCCGCGCTCGAGGCGGCCCGCATCGATGCGGCGCATCGGGCGACGCATGACGCGCTGACGGGACTCGCCAACCGGGACCTCTTTCTCGATCAACTCGACCGCGCGCTGGCGCTCGGTGCGCGCTATGGTCGAAAAACCGGCGTCCTCTTTGTGGACCTGGACGGCTTCAAGGACATCAACGACGCGTACGGTCACACCCTGGGTGACACGCTGTTACGGGTGGTCTCCGCACGGCTGCTGGAATGCGTGCGCCGATCCGACGCGGTGGCGCGACTGGGCGGGGACGAATTCGTCGTGCTGCTGCCCGATGTCACCAGTCGCCGGGATGTCGCGCGCGTCCGTGACACGATCCTCTCCTGCCTTCGGGCGCCCATCGAAGTCGACACGACGCGCAGTCTGCGTGTCGATGCGAGTGTGGGTGGGGCGATGTCGCCGCTCGACGGCGTGACGGTGCAGGCGCTCATCGACGCCGCCGATGCCGACATGTATCGCGACAAGTCGCAGCGCCGCCGATCCCGCTCCCCACTGGTGACGTCGGCCGTGGGCACAGGGACGATGCGCAGTGACGATTGGCCTCTCGCCGTTGCACGACGCGATGCCGACGGCCCGGACGGCCTCGGGCGCGAGCGCCGTGTCCGTGACAGCCGACTGCGCGAGAGCCGCCTGCGTGAAGGACGCATGCGCGACGCCGTCAGCCGTGGGGAGTTCGAGGTGCACTTTCAGCCGATCGTCGACGTCCTCACCAACCGTGTGGTGTGCGCCGAATCGCTGTTGCGCTGGCGAGATCCCGTGCGTGGGTTGTTGCTGCCGTCGGATTTTCTGTCGCTCGCCGAAGAAACGGGACTCATTGTCCCCATCGGTGAGTGGGTGTTGCGTGAGGCGTGCCGCGCGGTCGTGGATTGGCGGGCGCGGTTGCATCACACCTCGATCCGCGTGAGTGTCAACGTGTCTGCAGTGCAGTTCCGGGAGCGGAATTTTGCGGCGCGACTGGCACGGATCCTCACCGATACCGGCTGTCCGCCCAGCGCACTCACACTTGAACTGACTGCGAACACCATGGTGGTGGACGCCGACGTCGCCTCACGTGCCATGCGGGAACTCAAATCGATGGGTGTCCGCCTGTTGCTGGATGACTTTGGCATCGGCTTCGGATCGCTGGCATTCGTCCGGGAGGCCCCGGTCGATGGCATCAAGCTGGACCGTCAATTCGTCCAATCGATGCTGACGGATCTTCGCGATCACGCCATCGTGGCGTCGACGATCCGACTCGCGCAGGGGCTGAGCATCGACGTGATCGCCGAAGGCGTCGAGAGCGCCGCGCACGCCCGGCTGCTGGCCAGCCTGCAGTGCTTCGCCCAGCAGGGGGCGCACTATTCGCCGGCCGTGTGCCGCAGCGAGTTTGAGCAACTGCTCACCGACGCGCCGGGGCTGTGGGGCCTGATTGGTCTCCCGTCGGAGGCGCTGGTGCGGGCGCCAAACACAAACGCCCCGCCGAGGCGATCGGCGGAGCGTCCGGTGTTCCGGTAGATCTGTCCTGAACGGGTCACTTCATGGAGCGTGTCGGGATCGAACCGACGACCCCCGCCTTGCAAAGGCGGTGCTCTCCCAGCTGAGCTAACGCCCCGTGTCCGACACGACGACCGAAATCGTCGTGTCGAAACAGTAGCCGACTTACTCGTGCGCCGGGAGTGGCTCCATGGTCCGCGCATCGACCGGGACCTGCACTTCGTCCCGATACGGCGAGGTCATCATGAAGACGCGCATCACCGGGAACGCGTCCATGAAGGCCGCGTAGCACATGCCCCACAACCCGAGGAAGCCCAGCGTCGTGCCGATCTCCCAGATGCCGAACGGCACGCTGGTGGCCTCACCGTAGATCGAGGGATAGACCTCGATGTAGCGGTGCAGGTAGATGCCGATGAGGCTGCAGACCGCGAACAGCACAAAGGTCGGCAGGTACATCTTGGCGGCCTTTGAGATCAGCCCGAAGAACGGCAGCACGAAGGCGAAAATGGCCACGGCGGTGGTGATGGGCTTCCAGGCCCCGATCAGACGCAGGCGATAATAGTGCGTTTCCTCGGGCATGTTGCCGTACCAGATCACCAGGTACTGGCTGAAGCTGATGTAGCCGAAGAATGCCGTGAAGGCGAATCCGAGCTTGCCGAGGTCCCACAGCTGATCCATCGTCGCGACGTCTTTCATCTCGAGATGGTTGCGCCACCACATCGTGAGCAGCGACAGCGTCATGATCATGTTCACCCAGCCGCCCATGAAGACGATCCAGGCGTACATCGTCTGCTGGAAGTGGAGCGACAGCGTCATGGAGTAATCCCACGCCATGAAGCACCAGCCGACCACGAAGATCATGCAGACGGCGACCGCGAGCTTGCCTTGCAGTGAATGCTGCGAATGCAGTTCGCGGCGTTCATCGCCAAAGCCGGCACGCATCTTGGCACGAATGCCTGCGGCCCACTTGGCGCCGTACTCCGGCATCACGGCCACGTCGAGCCGCACCGAGTTGTACACGAACCAGAGCTGCACCACAGTCATCAAGCCAAACAGGATCACGCCACGGGCGAGGAAGAACCCGAGCGAGAGATACGTGGCCTTTTCCTGCACCGTGATGGCTTCGCGACCCGCCCACGTGAAGATGTGCTCGCGTCCGACAAACAGGATGAGCAGCAGAATCACAAAGGCCACGGGCACGAACGCCACGAAACCTTCGGCGAAGCGGACGATCGGTCGCGACCAGCGGCCCGTCACAATGCGCTGCACCGCGGCGAACGCCGTGCCGGCCGTGCTGATGACGGTGAAGTAGAGCCAGTTGAAATGGAGCGCATGCCACGCGCGCTCCTGCCCCGTGAACACACCGCCCAGGAAGGTGGCGAGTCCGACAACCGCCAGAACCAGAAAGAGCGTCTTCAGCCCTTTGGGAAACGGCTTGTTGGCGAGGCGACGCGTGAACTCTTCACGCGTGGGATAGTGATAATGCGCGCCGCTCATTCGTGCTTCTCCTTGCTCGCACCTTCAGGCGCCTTTTCGGCACCCTTGTACGTGGCCGAGTTGATGTTCGGCGAACCCGGTGTTGGCACCACGGTGGGATGCCCGAACTTCGATGGCAGCGTCGGCGCCGACTGCGACGGACCCGGGACGGTGGTGCCGTTCTGCCCCGGCATGCCTGCCAGTGTGGTGTCGGCCGTACCTGCCTGCAGCGCCTTCACGTAGTTGGCCACGTCCCAACGATCCGCTTCTTCGATGCGGTTGTAGTTGGGCATGACACCGCGGCCGTTTCGAATGATGCCGTAGATGTACCCGTGCGACCGACCCTTGGACTGGTCGGTGAGCAGGCTCGGCGCGAACGCGTACGCCGGATTCACCTTGACC
>JAGNMU010000382.1 GCA_017991005.1 Gemmatimonadaceae bacterium
CGACGAGACCACCGATGGCGCCGAGCACATGGACGTGCAGGTGATGCACCGTCTGTCCCCCATCATTTCCGGTGTTCATGACCACCCGGTAGCCGGATCCGGCGATCCCTTCGTCCCTGGCGACCTGAGCGGCCAGCAGCAAGACCGACCCCAGCTCGGCGCCATCGGTGGTCTCGTCGAGCGATGCGACATGCCGACGGGGAATGACCAACACGTGGATCGGCGCCTGCGGGTGAATGTCGCGAAAGGCCACGGCGACGTCGTTCTCCGCGATGAGCGGTACCGGGATGTCGCCGCGGGCAATTTTGCAGAACAGACAGGTGGCGGCGTGGTCGTCGTGCTCCGGCATCGGTGCGCTCGGGGTCATCGTGGGCTCAGGGTGCGATCGAGGGCTGCGCATGGTCACCAGCACCCGCGTGATGGGGGTCGGACAACACAGTGCGTACGATCGCCAGCGCCGCGATCGCCGCCGTCTCAAACCGAAGAATGGTGGCACCCACCGACGCGCGACGAAATCCGGCGGCGACAAGCTGTTCCAGTTCGTCGCGTTCGATTCCGCCCTCGGGACCAATCGCCAACGACACCGGTCCGGTGATCGTCTGGGACGCGTGGCCTATCAGCGGTGGTCCAGACGGGTCGAGCACGATGCGCAGCCCCACAGGGGCAGCCAGCACAGCGCGTTCGACATTCGCCTCGGGAAAGAGCTGCGGCAGCCACGCCCCCTCGGACTGTATGAGCGCGCTTTCCATCCGCGCGCGCACTTTGGCGTGAAAACTCATGCCTTCGCCGCGTGGCGACACACTGCGTGAACGGCGCCACAGGACCGGCCGCCAACTCGTGCACCCGAGTTCACAGGCCTTCTCCGCCAGCCACAACATCCGGTCCTTGTCCGCCACCGGGAGCAGCAGATGAACGTCCGGCAGCGGTTCGCGCCGCTCGACCTGATGCACTTCGACATACGCCTGCGTCTTGCTGAGGCGCACCACCTGGCCCTCGGCAATTCCGCCCGCGCCGTCACGAAGACCGACCAGTGCCCCCGCCTCGAGGCGCAGTACGCGCATGTGGCGTGCGGCGTTTTCGTCGAGGACACACGTGAGCTGCGCCTCCAGCGGATCGCCGGAGAGAAAGGTCGGACGGCCGGCCGCTATACCCGCGCGATCGACGCCGACCACCAGAGGCCCTCCGCATCTTCATCGAGGATGCGCCAACCGGTCGTCGTGAGCACCGTCTGCATCGTCTCGCGTTCTTCGAGGAGAATCCCGCTGATGATCGCGGCCCCATCGGCTTCGAGTGATTCAGCGATGGTGGGCAGCAGTTCGATCAGCACCGACGAGATGATATTGGCCAGCACCACGCGCACGGGTGCGAGCAGTGGCAGCAGCGCGCCGGCATCGGCCTCGAAGACATGCACGCGGTCGGCCACACCATTGCGTGCCACGTTCGCTTCCGCATCGGGAATCGCTTCCCCGTCAAGCTCCACCGCATACACGCGCGATGCGCCGAGCTTGGCGGCGGCTATCGCCAGCACCGCGCTGCCGGCGCCAAGGTCGGCGACCACGTCACCGACACGCAGCACCGCGGGCAACAGCCGCACCACGCCACGCGTCGTCGCGTGATCGCCCGTGCCAAACGCCATGCCCGGTTCGATCACGATGGTGGTGGCCGGATCACGATCGCCCATCAACCACGGTGGCGTGACCGTGAGACGCCCGAGTTCGTGCGCGACGATGCGCGCTTTCCACGCTTCACTCCAGTCGATATCGGCCACCGGCGCCGTCTCGATCGACACGCCCTCATCGGCCTCGGTGAGCGCGCGATGCACGCCTTCGAGATCAGTGCCGGGCGGAAAATGGGTCACGAGGCTGCTGCCGTCCTCATGCACGCCTTGCGCGCCGACGGCGAACAGCGCCGCCAGACAGTCGCGTCGCGCGTCTGGATTCTCAGGCGTGGGTGATACGCGCACGCTGATCCACGGAGCCACCGATTCAGGCGCCAAGGGCTTCCTTCATCTTCGACCAGATACTCTTTTCGCGCTGTGGCGGCGCGGAGCCCTGCAATGACGCCAACTGGGTGATGAGCGCTTCTTCGCCGGGCTGCAACGTCTGCGGCGTCCACAGCTGCACTTTGACGTGGAGGTCGCCGGTGCCCGACGCGTTCACGCGCGGCAACCCGCGTCCGCGCAGATGAAACACCATCCCGCTCTGTGTACCCGCCGGCACACGCAACGACAGATCGCCCGTCAGTCCTGGAACACGGATGTCCGCGCCAAACACCAGCTGCGGATACGTCACCAGCGCTTCGCAGAACAGATCTTCGCCGTCGCGATCGAAGCGTTCGTCGTCGTCGACCTCGAAGACGACCAGCACATCGCCGCGTGTCCCGCCGCGTGGCCCCACGTTGCCCGCGCCGCGCAGCGTCATGTACTGCCCCGTCGCGACGCCAGCGGGCACGGAAATCTTGAGCGTCCGCTCGGCACGCACCCGCCCTTCAGCGCGGCATTTCTTGCACGGTGACGACACCACCACCCCTTCACCCGCACACGTGGGGCACGGCGCCACTGACACGAACTGACCAAAGAACGAGCGCTGTGCACGGCGGACCTCGCCCTGCCCGTTGCACGTGCCGCAGGTCTGGGGCTTGGTGCCCGGCTCGGAACCGGAGCCTTCGCATCGATCGCACGATTCGAGCACCTTGAGCACGACCGTCTTTTCGACGCCGGTCGCCACTTCCACCAGTGTCAACGGCAGCGGCAGCTTGATGTCGGCACCGCTGCGCGGCCCCGACTGACGCCGTCCGCCCTGGCCGCCGAACAGATCGCCGAAGCCGCCAAAGTCGCGCATGAAAATGTTGAGCGCCTCGGACAGGTCGACGTGTTCGTACTGCTGCTGCGAACCACCGCGCAATCCCGCCTCGCCATAGCGGTCGAATGCCGCGCGCTTCTGCGGATCACGGAGCACATCGTACGCTTCCGTGATCTCCTTGAATTTTTCTTCGGCTTCCTTCGATCCGCCATTGCGGTCGGGATGCCACTGCATCGCGAGGCGACGGTAGGATTTCTTGATATCGTCGTCAGACGCGTCGCGCGGTACGCCGAGTACCGCGTAAAAATCAGCCATGTGAGTTCAGTTCAGCAGAGCAGCTCGGAGACGAGCTGCGACGTGTGGCCTACCAGCGCAATGACCTTGTCGTAGGGCATGCGCGTTGGACCAATGACACCGATCACGCCGCTGAGTGAGCCAGCGGTGTACCCGGCAGTGACCACCGTAAACGCGCCCAGCCGCGGATCACCATGTTCGTTGCCAATGGTGATGCTCAGGCCGTTCGCGTCGGGCCGTGCTTCCAAGAGTGTCGCCAGCTGCTGTCGCGTTTCGGTGAGTTCGATCAACTGCCGCAACCGTTCCCCGCTCGCGAACTCGGGCTGGTCGGCGAGCAGTGACGGTTGTCCGATGACGACCGCCTCGAGTGGCTCGGCCGCGAGCGTGAACACCTGATCGCCTTCCTGCACAAAGATATTCAGCAGCTCGGCGGTTTCCGGACGCATCTGCACATCGCGTAACCGGGAGACCAGTGACAGGCGCACCTGATCGAGAGTGAGGCCGGCGAGCCGTTCGTTCAGCACGATGGTCACCTCGACCAGCGCTTCGTCGGCGATCGTCCCTGGAACCTCAACGAAAATCGTGCGGACCGCACCGCCGCTCAGGCCCAGCACCATCAGCAGACGATCGGAGGAGACGCGCACGAGTTCGAGCCGTCGCAAGATGGCATGATCGAGTCGCGGTCCGAGCGCGACCCCGAGCTCTTGCGTCAGCACACCCAACGATTGTGCGGCCCGGCGCAAGATCGCCTCGATGGCCGATCCACCAGACGCAATCTCCTCCTCCAGACGCCGACGCTCCTCGCGCGAAATCGGATCGACACGCATGAGGGAGTCGACATACACACGATAGGCTTTGTCCGTGGGGATCCGTCCGGCAGACGTATGCGGATGAAAGAGAAAGCCCTTTTCCTCCAGATCACTCATGGTGTTCCGGATGGTCGCGGGCGAAATGCCGAGGCCGAAGCGCCGGGAGAGTGTACGCGAGCCGGCAGGCTCGGCGGTCGCCACATAGCTGTGGATGACCGCCTCGAGCACTTGCCGTTCCCGCTCCGAAAGTTCTCCTGAGTGCGCCATAAGTGTAACGCTATGAATGACTTGGGAGTGCTGTCAAGTCGGCGGCGAGCCGATCCAGACGCAGCCACCCCGTAGGGGTACATCGCACGCGACCATTTTCGGCGTCACCAACGAGTTCGAGCCACCCCGCCGTGAACCAACTGGCCACGCGCGATCGAGTGGCGTCGCTCATCCGCAGTCCGTCCGAGGTGCGTAGACCCAGATACACCGACTCGGCCTGTCGGTTATTCGCGGTGAGCATTTCTTCGCCTTCGGCTGGGTCCTTCCCGGCCTGCAGTGCCCCGCCCCAGGCGGGATACGACGCAATGTTCCATCGGCGCACGCGCCCGTCGAAGCCATGGGCGCTGGGCCCCACGCCGAGATAGGGTACCCCTTGCCAGTACGCCGAGTTGTGAACGGCCCGGGCCCCCGCCTGCGAAAAATTGGAGACTTCGTAGTGGTCGTAGCCGGCG
>JAGNMU010000037.1 GCA_017991005.1 Gemmatimonadaceae bacterium
CTCGCAGACGCGGTCCGAGGTAGATGGGCAGGCCTTCAACACGGTTGTAGGTATGCGCCGATGTCAGGAACAGTTGGCTGTCGGTGCCGTTTGGATCGTCGCGCTGCCAGCGCGCCCAGCGTGTGAATAGTTCACTCCCGGCTTCGGCAATCAGGGTGTCGCCCTCCTCCCGATAGCGAAGTCGGGCGCTCCACACCCGAATGTCACCGCCGATGCCTGGACGGTCTTTGGCTTCAAAGGTGCCGCCCAGCACCGTGAGCGCGCCGTCGATACGGCTTCCGCCGGAGACGATGGCATCGCCATTGATCACCAGAAGTTGGCCCGTAATCACGCCGTCGATGCGCGCGCGACCATTGAGCACGGCCAGATCACCACGCACGGTATCCGCACTGGTGAGTGCAAAGTCACCGCGTGCACGTCGCGTTGCCGGCGCATTGAACAGCGCGATGGCATCGCGCGCGACATCACGTGGGACATTGCCCACACGTTGTCCGCGTGTCTCCTGTGCATGCAGCGCGTTCCCCGCCATGGGGGCGCCCGCCGCGGTCAGCGTCAGCACGAGCAACCATCGGGCAGCGGTCGCAGCACGTGCGCCCGCGATTGGCGGCGCCGGCGTCGACGCCGTGTTCCGTGTTTGCCGTCTCATCGGAAATCTCCCTGCGGGTTGAGGTTCGCCGGCGCCTTGCGCAAAGACCGTACCGGAGCGAGCCGCACAGGGCCGCCGGCGAGCGCGACGGGCATCGCGTCCCCTCGAAGATACGTTACCCGTGTCAGTCTGTATGCCGGATCACGAAACGCGACGTGGCGACCGTCAGGTTGCCAGACCCAGACGGCGCATACGCCGGTACAGATTGGGACGATCGGTCTGCAGACGCCGGGCCGCTTCTGCCACATTGCCATCACTCTTCGCCAACGCCGCTGCAATGAGTCGGCGCTCGTACGCATCCAGCGCATCGCTCAGCGGCAGGTCCGGCGTGGCCCCTGTCGACGGCTCGTTGCTGGGCGTGTCCGGCGTATTCCCCATCGGCAGGACGCCATGCACTTCACGGACGCCCACCTCGTGTCCGGCGTGCAGAATCCCCAGTCGTTCGACGACATTGGCCAGCTCCCGCACATTGCCGGGCCAGCGATAGGCGGCGATCGCGCCGAGCGCATCGCGCGTCCAGCGCACGATCGGCCGACCGGTTCGTGTGCGATGCCGGTCGGAGAAGTGCTCCACCAGCGCCGGCAAGTCACCCGGCCGGTCGCGCAGCGGTGGCAGCGCAATCGGAATGACATTGAGGCGAAAGAAGAGATCTTCGCGAAAGACGCCCTCGCTCACGGCTTTTGACAGATCCTTATTGGTGGCCGCAAGGATCCGCACATCCACCTTGATGGGCTTCCCGCCACCGACACGCTCGATTTCGCGCGCCTCGATCGCGCGCAGCAGCTTGGCCTGCGCTTCGGCGTGCAGATCGCCGACTTCATCGAGAAAGAGCGTCCCGGTGTGCGCCAATTCGAAGCGACCGATGCGACGATCCGTGGCGCCGGTGAAGGCACCGCGCTCATGCCCGAACATCTCGCTTTCCACGAGGTCCCGGGGAATGGCCGCGCAGTTGACGCGCACAAACGGGCGCTCACGGCGCGAACTCGCCAGATGGAGACCGGCCGCCACCAGCTCCTTCCCCGTGCCGGATTCCCCCGTGATGAGCACGCGCGCATCGGTCGGACCGACGCGCGCCACAAGGGCGCGGACGTCGCGCATGACCGGTGAGTCGCCCACCATCTCACCGGAGATGCCCAGATCTTCCCGCAACGCCTGCGCCGCGCGACGCGCCTGACGCAGTTCGAAGGCGGACGCCAGCGCCAGCACCACTCCTTCCGGCGTCAGCGGTTTTTCGAGAAAGGTGAACGCGCCGAGTTTGGTGGCACGGACGGCATCCGTCAGCGCCGCGCGGCCGCTCATCATGACGACCGGCAAATCGGGTCGGCGCTCCCGCAGTTTGGCGAGCAGCGCGAGTCCGTCCAGGTCGCCCGGCATCATGAGGTCGACCAACGCCACATCCGGCTCGATGGCTTCCGCGAGTGCGAGCCCGGTTGCGCCGTCGGCGGCATCGCGCACGTCGTAGCCTTCGGCGCTCAGCAGCGCGCCGACCATCCGCCGAATATTCGGCTCGTCGTCAACGATCAGAACGCTGGGCATGCTCCAAGGGTCGTTGTTCGAGCAATTTGGCGGTGAATCGCTGGCCTTCGCTCACGCGCTCCAGCTCGATCGCCACCGTGTCGATGTTGCGCTCCATCGCATCGAGTCGAGCCTGCACGCCGGCCGACAACGTCGCGGAGACGCCGCGCCGTTCGACGCGCCGGAGGAAGAAGCGCAGCAACGGACCGACAATCGCGATGGCGATCAACGCAGCACTGACGGCATAGGCAATCTGCACGGCACCGCGCGGCACGACATCGCGAATGGGGATCGTGGTCACCTGCTCCCCTTGCTGCACGCGAATCCCATCGCCGTTCACACTGATGCGCACATCCGGATTGCCGTTTTCACTCGGAAAAACGATGGTACCGGGCGGCGGCGGTGGGGAGGGAATCGCCGGCACCTGTCCCGCCTCGGCGGCCTGCTGCGCGTTGCGCGACGCCTCGCGTGCGCTGCGCGCAGCATCCTGCACGGCGCGTTGTGCGTCTTCGATCGCCTGGCGCACCTCTTCCTGATTGGTGCTGCGGGCGTTGCCTTGCGTGCCTGCGGCCTGCGTCATGCGTGTACTCCTGAATTGATCGGGAGGCGAAGGCGCACTTCGGTGCCTGCACCCGGCGTACTGGTGGCAGTGATATCGCCGCGGTGTGCGGTCATGGTCTGACGGGCGATGGCCAGCCCCAGTCCGGTGCCGCCCGGTTTGGTGGTGACGTACGGATCAAAGATGCGGGCCAGCACATCGGGCGCGATCCCCGCCCCCGAATCGTGCACGACGATCACGACACTCGCCCCGGCGGCCGTCTGCTCGCGTTGCACCCGCACAGTGATACCCTGTTGGGCGTCGCACGCTTCGACCGCATTGACGAGGACATTGGTCACCGCGCGTACCAGCGGTTCGTACAGCCCCACGATCAGCGGGAGCCCTTCGCTCACGTCGAGCGTGAGCGGGATACGCTCGGGGACGGTGCTGCGCGCGATTTTCGACACCAGTTCCACGACATCGATGTCGGCGGGTGGCCCGTCGGGGAGCCGGCCAAACTGCGCGAAACTCCGCGCCATCGTATCAAGCCGGGCCGACTCTTCCGCCAACACTTCCACCGTATCGCGCAACTCCTCGGGCGCCGTGCGGCGCAGACGTTCGACGGCGAAGCGAATGGGCGTCAGCGGATTCTTGAGCTCGTGCGCAAAGCGGCGCGCCGACTCGCGGAACGCTTCGGCGCGCTCCGCTTCGAGCGCCCGCTGCCGGCCTGCGTCGAGTTCCTGCGCCATCGTCCGCATCCCTGTTCTCAGCACCTCGAATTCGGGCGCGCCGCGCCGTTCAGTCTGTTCAGGAACCGCCTGTCCACTGCGAATCAACCGTGTCCATCCGACCAATTCGTCGAGCGGTCGGCTCAGTTGTCGGCTGAGGTGACCCGCCACCCGCGACGCACCGATCGCCACCAGACCCACCAGCACCAGCGCGCCAATGATGATCAACCGGATCGTCCGATCCGCGACGAAGTCGAAGCGTTTGGCGAGTTCCACCGATTGCCGCAGCTCGGCCTCGTGTGCATCCAGCGCGCGCCGCTGCGTCGCGGTGAGCGCTGTCGAACGCGCGGCCGTGAGTGCTGTATCGCCACTGCGTGCCACGCGCTCCCATGCCGAACCGGCCGACATCAACGACAGCGCACGACTCGCGGCACCGGTCCAAAGCAGCGTGACGCCGACTGTGGGGATGACCGCGAACAGCAGCAACATCGCAAACAGTCGCGACCGAAACGGGGCCTGCGTGCGTGACGAATTGCCCACGGGCCCACGCCGACGCCCACGTGGTGTTGTGAGCGTCGGCGTGGGCTCCCTACGCGGGTCGTCATCCGGCGGTTTCCCGTCCGCGCTCAGGCCGGCCATTGGCGGGGCTGGCTTCCGCATCTCCTTCATACTGGATAATTTACGAGGTTCTCCCGAGGTTTTTTAGCGAACGGGAGAACTTCGGTTCCGTCGATCCTGGAGCGGCATGGCAACGTCGTGGTCCCTCGCCCCCCTCATCGAGCAGCGCGCCCGCGAACATCCGGAGCGGCCGCTCGCCGTGGTTGGTGATCGGACATGGAGTTATGGGCACGTCGAATCCCAGGCGTGCGCGCTGGCCGCAGCGCTGGCAGAGCTGGGACTTGGCGCGGGTGATCGGATCGCGGTCAACCTGCCCAACGGTATCGAGTGGATCGTGTCGCTGTTGGCGGCGGCGAAGCTCGACGCGGTGGTCGTGCCCGTCAGTCCGCAGCTGAGCAGTCATGATTTGCGCTACCAGCTCCGGCACGCCGAAGCGAGCGCGGTGGTGACGATCGAGCGCTGGGGTGGCGTCGATTACCTGCAGCGGTTCGAAGATTTGCTGGGTGATCTGCCCGATCTGCAGTACGTCGTCACGGTCGGCGACGAAGATCTCTGGTACGACGACCGGATCTTTCAGTTCGAAGATCTGATCTCGAGCGGCTCCGGCCGCGCGGTGCCGGCGTCGGTTGGCCGCACCGATACGCAGGACCTCGCCGTGGTGTATACGTCGGGGACGATGGGCAAGCCGAAGGGTGTGCGGCTCTCGCATCACGCCTTGGTGGAGAACGCTGTGCGCACGGCCGAGGTCCTCGAGCTTTCTCCGGAAGACCGGGTGCTGGCCGCCGTGCCGTTCTTTGCCAGTTTTGGCTTCAGCATGATGGTGGGCACGATGGCGGCGGGAGCAACCCTCGTGTTGCAGCCGCTGTTTGATGCCGCAGCGGCCCTGCAGCTCATTGCGAGCGCGCGGGTGTCGGTGCTGCATGGGGTGCCCACCCAGTTTCACCTCCTCATGCGTGAGGAGGCGTTCGACCCGTCTCGTCTGCGCTCGTTGCGCACCGGCATCATTGCCGGCAGTTCGGTGTCTGAAGAGTTGGTACGGCGCGTGCGTCGCTGGTGCGACGTGCTGGTGGCGTATGGACTGACGGAAACCGGACCAACGGTGACCATCACGCGGCTTGGCGACAGCGACGATCGTCGCGTCGGCAGCGTGGGACGTGCTTTGCCAGGCGTCGAGGTCATGGCGATGGACATCATGACGGGGGCGTTGCATGGCCCCGAAGCGGTCGGCGAGATCGCCGTTCGCGGTTCGAACCTCATGTGCGGCTACCTGCGCATGCCGACGGAGACCGCCAAGGTCCACACGCCGGACGGGTTCTTCCTCACCGGTGATCTTGGGATCATCGACGAGGATGGGTACGTAAAGATTCTCGGGCGGCGGCAGGAAACGATTGCTCGCGGGGGCATGCAGCTCTACCCCCGCGAACTCGAAGATCGTTTGCGGGCGCACCCGGCAGTCGACGATGTCTGCGTGATCGGTGTTCCCCACGATGTGCTGGGCGAACAGATCTGCGCGTGCATCGTGCCCGTCGAGGGCGCCGTCATCACCGGCAGCGAAATCAAGCGATTCGCGCAGGAGACGATGGCGGCATACAAGGTTCCCGATCTCGTGCGGTTCTTCGATGTCTTCCCCATGACGGGAAGCGGGAAGGTCCGTCGACGAGAGCTCTCGCGCGCCATTGCGCTCGATCACACCGTTACGCATTCAGGTTAGGACATGAGTCGACATCTTCCACGGTCGGGTGCGCCCGCTCCGTCACGCACCATCGCGCCATTCCATCGCGGGCCGCAGGCCGTCTCGCCGGTCACCTCACCCAACGCCGCCCCGCCCGCCCACGCGCCGAACGCGGCGATGCTCATCGACTTCGACAACGTCACGATGGGTATCCGCTCCGACTTGCAGCAGGAGCTCAAGAGCCTCCTCTCGTCGGACATCATCAAGGGCAAAGTGGCCGTGCGCCGCGCCTACGCCGATTGGCGCCGCTATCCGCAATACATCGTGCCGCTTACCGAAGCGTCCATCGATCTCATCTTTGCGCCCGCCTACGGCACCGCGAAAAAGAATGCGACCGATATTCGCCTCGCCATCGACGCGCTCGAATTGGTCTTCACGCGTCCTGAGATCGGCACCTTCGTGCTGCTCTCCGGCGACTCCGATTTCTCGAGCATGGTCATCAAGCTCAAGGAATACGGCAAGTACGTGATCGGCGTCGGCATTCGCGAATCCTCCAGCGATCTGCTGGTGATGAATTGCGACGAGTACTACTCGTACAACGCGCTCGCCGGACTGGTCAAGACGGGCGACGACGAAACGACGCGCTGGGATCCGTGGCAGTTGGTCACCGAAGCCGTGGGCCGCATGAAGCGCAACGGCGATGTCATGCGTTCCGATCGACTCAAGCAGGTCATGCAGGAGATCGACGCGTCGTTCGACGAAAAGAATCTCGGCATGCCGAAGTTCTCACGCTTCGTGCAGGATGCCGCGCACAAGGGTCTGCTCAAGGTCACCAAGCTCGAGAGTGGACAGTTGGAAATCGATGTGCCGACCGCCGGCGATGTGATCGCCGCACCCGCGTCGGATGCAACCGCTGCCGACAGCGAGGCGCGCCGCGAAAGCGAGCGTGATCGCGAAGAGCGTCGTGGTCGTCGCGGCCGACGTGGACGTGGACGCGATCGCGATCGTGGAGATCGCGTCGACGGCGAACGCACCGAGGGAGAGCGCACCGATGTCGCCGCCGAAGTCCTCGGCGAGGTCGCGGCCGAAGCGCCGATGGCCATCACGTCGGTTCCCGCTGCACCCATCGCCGCTGCCGGCGTCGCGGCGGACATGCCCGCGGCCGAGTCGTCGACGGACAGCGATGCACGCGGCGAGCGTGATCGATTCGGACGTGGACGCGACCGCGGCCGCGGACGGGATCGCGGACCGCGCCCGACCGATGCGACGGACGCGCGCACGGATGCGCGCCCCGAACCGCGTGCCGAGGGCACGGCGCCGGCGTCATTTGGCGTCACGGTGGCCGACTCGATCGGCACCAGCGGCGAACGACTCACGCGCAGCGAGGCGTTCGATCTGGTTCGTCGTGCCGTTGAATCGCTGGTGTCGGGCGACGACTCGACGAGTGCGAGCGCGGCGCGTCAACGCGCGTTCGAATTGCTGGGACGCAACAGCGAGTCACTCAGCTCGCGCAACTTCGAGCGCATTTTGCAGGACGCGCACGATGCAAACATGATCGATCTGCGGCGCCGCGGAAACGACTTCGAAGTGGCCCGCGCCGCCGAAGCCGCCTCGATTGTGGAACAGCTCAAGGTGGTGGACGACGCCCAGAAGGCCGTGACGGCCGCAGCAAACGCCCTGCTGCCGCAGGCTCCGCGCGGCATGGGCGCTCGGGGCATCGGTGGGCGTGGCAAGGGACCGGCCGGACCGCCGCCCGCCCTGCTGATGGTGGGTGTGGTGGGGGCGTCATCGAGCGCCGCCAACGGGGCGGCCTCGGCCACCCCGGCTGTCTCGACGCCGGTTGCCGCGCCTGTTCCGACGCCGGCCCCGACGCCGGCCGCGCCCGTTGTGGCGGCCCCGGCCGCCGTGGTCGCGCCCGTCGAGGTCGCCGCAAAGGCGCCCGCGAAGGCCGCCGGACGCGCCAAACCCGCCGCCAAGAGCGCGTCGAAGGCTCCAGCCAAGGCCGCAGCCAAGTCACCGGCGAAGAAGGCGGCCAAGGCGGCTCCCAAGGCCGAGGCGCCCGCAAAAAAGACGGCCAAGGCTCCGGCCAAGGCCGCCAAGAAGGCCGCCAAGCGCTGAAGACACCCGTCCGGCCGCAGCCATGCGGCCGGAGCGGGCAGGACGGGGGCACGGCAACGAGGTTGCCGTGCCCCCGGTCGCATCCCGTCCCTGCGGCATCCGTCCACACCGAACCACTGTTCCGGTGACCACCATCCCACCGCCCGAGCTCGGCGCCGCACGTCCACCCGCTCTGCCGGCGGCGTTCTACGATCGCGAGCCGGCGCTGGTGGCCCGCGAACTGCTGGGCGCCGTGCTCCGCATTGTCGACGAGACCGGCGAGGCCGTCAGCGGACGTATCGTGGAGACCGAAGCCTATCTGGGACCGCACGACCCGGCCTGCCACGCGGTGGCCGGTCGAACACCGCGGACGTGGCACCTCTTCGGGCCGCCGGGCACCGCGTATGTGTATTTCATCTACGGCATGCACTGGTGCGTGAACGCCGTGACGCGCGAAGACGGGTTTGGCAGTGCCGTGCTCATTCGTGCGCTGGAACCGCTGGAAGGCATTCCGCGCATGCGTCTCCGTCGGCCGAAAGCGCGCCGTGATGCACAGTTGTGCAACGGACCGGGGAAACTCTGCGCCGCGCTCGCCATCGATCGGACGCTCGACGGCGCGTCATTGACCGGCGCCAGCCGTCTCACGATTCATGCGGGCCACCCAATTCCCGATGCGCGCGTGTCGGTGGGGCCGCGCATCGGGATTACCAAAGCCGCCGACTGGCCGCTGCGTTATCTCGCGTCGAGCGACTGACGCACGTCTTTGAACGCCGCGACCACCGCGTCGAGATCGTCACGGGTGTGCGCAGCAGAGATCTGACAGCGCAAGCGTGCCTGTCCTTGCGGCACCACCGGAAAACCGAATCCGGTCACGAACACCCCGCGATCGAGCAGCATGTCGCTCATGCGAATGGCGAGTGCCGTCTCGCCGACGATGATCGGCACGATGGGCGTGTCCCCTGCCAGCGGATGGAAGCCGGCCTCCTGGATCGCGCCGCGAAAATAGGCGGAGTTCTCACGCAAGCGGGCGACGCGCTCTGGATGCGCCACCGTGTACTGCACGGCGGCGAGCGAACTGGCGGCCACGGTCGGCGGCAGCGCGTTGGAAAAGAGCTGCGGGCGCGACCGTTGCGTCATCATGTCGCACAGCGCGGCCGGACCGGCAATGAACCCGCCGGCGGCGCCACCGAGCGCTTTGCCTAGCGTCGACGTGATGATGTCCACCTCGCCCAGCACGCCGAAGTGTTCGGCCGTGCCGCGTCCGGTCTGTCCGAGCACACCGGTGGCGTGTGAATCGTCCATCACCACGATGGCATCGTGTTCGCGCGCCAGCTGCAGAATCTCGGGCAGTTTGGCGATGGAGCCTTCCATGGAGAACACCCCATCGGTCCAGATGATGCGCCGCTTCGCGTCTTTGGCGCTGCGCAGTTTCTCGCGCAGGTCATCCATGTCGGCGTGTTTATAGACGGCCGTCGTGCACTTGGTGATCGCCTTGGCGAGTCGCACCGAGTCGATGATGGACGCGTGGTTGAGTGCGTCCGACACCACGAAGTCGCCTTCGCGGGCGATCGTGGGCGTCAACGCTTCGTTGGCGTTCCACGCCGACACATATGAGAGTGCCGACTCGGTACCGACAAAATCGGCGAGCGCCACCTCGAGCTCGCGGTGCACGGTAAAGGTGCCGCAGATGAATCGCACCGACGCCGTGCCGGCGCCGAAACGCTGCAGCGCGTCGATACCCGCCTGCACAACCGACGGCTCGTTTGCCAGGCCGAGATAGTTGTTGGACGACAGCACGATGACGTCGCCGCGTCCTTCCATGCGCACGTGCGCGCCCTGCGGCGACTCCAGATGATTGAGACGCTTGTACGTCCCGGCGGCTTTGAGCGCGTCGAGTTCGGTCTCGAGTTCGGCAGCGAAGTTGGACACGGATCAGAGCTGGAAGATGATTTTGCCGGCGTCGCCGCTTTTGATCAGATGCATGGCCTCATCGACCGCTTCAAGCGGCAAGCGGTGCGTGATCACCGGCGTGGGGTCGAAGTTGCCTGAGCGGATGAATCGGCTCATCTGGTGCCAGGTGTCGTACATCCGGCGGCCGACCACCCCGTAGATCGTCAGCCCCTTGAAGATGATCTCGGTGGCAAAGTCGATGTCGATGGCTTTGGAGGGGATGCCCAGCATGTTGACGCGCCCCGCCGGCCGTGCAAGTGCGAAGGCCTGATGCACCGCGGATGGCACCCCGGACATTTCGAGGACCACGTCAGCACCGTGCCCGTCGGATGCGGCCATGACCGCGTCGCGCGCCTGATCCGGGTGCACCGCGTCGTGCGCCCCCATCGTCCGAGCGAGTTCGAGTCGACGTGGATTGACATCGGTGGCGATGATGCGCGCCGCACCGGCGGCTTTGCAGATGCCAACGGCGAACGCGCCGATGGGACCGCACCCGGTGATGAGCACCACGGCACCGGGGATGTTGGCGGTCAGCGCCGTGTGGAAGGCGTTCCCCATCGGGTCGTGAATGCCGCCGATGTCGTAACTGATCGAGTCATCGAGGTGCCAGACGTTGGTGGCGGGCATGGCGATGTACTCGGCAAAACACCCGTCACGGTCGACGCCGATGATCTTCGTGCCCGGGTCCGCGTGGGCGTTCCCGGTGCGACTGAAGATGGAGCGATCATCGACGATGTGCCCCTCGGCGGTGACGCGATCGCCGATCTTCACGCTTTCGACGAGGCTGCCGACGGCCACGACGTCTCCGGCGAACTCGTGCCCGACGACAAACGGCGGCTTACAGCGCCCGGCCGCCCACGCGTCCCACTCGTAGATGTGCACGTCGGTGCCGCAGACGCCGGCACTGCGGACTCGAATCAGAACCTCGTCGTCGCGGATGCGAGGTTCGGGCACTTCGGTGAGCGTCAGCCCCTTTCCGGCCGACGTTTTGACCAACGCTTTCACGGGCGCTCCATGGAGATCCGCGTCTCGGCCGTCACATTCTCCGAGGAGAACGGGTGCGCTCGGGGGAGTTGGCGCACCGCACGCGACCGACACGCGCGGGTCAAAACTCGCATCCGGATGTGCCGCGTGGTAGGCCGCCAACCGCCGAAAATGGAAATGTTGCGATATGTATTCGCGCGCGTTCTTTATACGCGCTATTGCGCGATGGAATTATCCACGCGTATATTCGCGGTAATTCAACGACTTGCGCGTGCTATCCACATCCTCGCTTCACCAATTCGTGCAGTTCACGAAAAACGGGTCGGCGGGACGCGCAGCCCTCAACGGAATCGCGTGGCGATAAAACGACACGAGTTCCACCCGAAGTCCGGTGCCGCCTCGGCGACACCACGTTTCGCCGGCGGCACGGGTTCTCCGTCCGCGGCGGGTTCATCGTCGCCGCTTGCGACGATGTTGTCAGTCGTCTCCACGACGACCTCGGCGCTGCGCCCCCTTGGAGGCGCGCCCCACGATCGCTCCGCGTTGTTCGCGTTGAGCGGGTGCCAGCAGACGCACACTGCATCGGCCACCGTGCCCTCACCCAACGGTGGATCCTCCCCCTCGTCACTCGGCATGCACCACGACCGAGTGCTCCCCTGCACGCGCCTCCTGGAGGCCGTGTAGCGCGCGGCGAACTCGTGCTTCGGCACGATCCCGCCTCGTGAGCTCACCTTTCCACCGGGGGAAAGGGAGCGCCAGAACCTCCTGTATAGGAGAGTTGTATCATGGCTCCTGCCAAGAAGGCTGCCAAGAAGGCGGCGAAG
This sequence comes from Gemmatimonadaceae bacterium, assembly GCA_017991005.1. GTDB lineage: Bacteria > Gemmatimonadota > Gemmatimonadetes > Gemmatimonadales > Gemmatimonadaceae > Gemmatimonas. The sequence goes on from JAGNMU010000037.1 coordinate 11,573, forward strand.
AAGGGTGGCCGTAAGGCTGCAAAGAAGAGCACGCGCAAGGCTGCAAAGAAGGGCGCGCGCAAGGTAGCGAAGAAGGGCGCGAAGAAGGCGGCCAAGAAGGGCGCCCGTAAGGCCACGAAGAAGGGCGCGAAGAAGGCTGCAAAGAAGGGCGCCCGTAAGGCTACGAAGAAGGGTGCGAAGAAGGCTGCGAAGAAGACCCGCAAGCCCGCGAAGCGCGCCAAGAAGGCTGCAGCGCCGGCTCCGGCCGCTGCGTAACCTGCTCGTCAGAGCAGTCTTGTAAACGCGAAGGCGCCGGCATGTCTGCCGGCGCCTTTCACGTTTCTGCGATCAGTGCTGCGAACGTCAGAACGTGTTCGAAATGATGAACAAATGGGCGATCAGGTGGCCGCGAGTAACTCGCGGACCTCTTCGCGGACCTCGATGTCGTCGGGCACGGGTCCCCAGACGAAGGCTGAGAAGCGCGGAGCAGCGTCGCCACGGCCACCGTCAGCAATGACGATACCAATGGGTTCCTGTTCCTGCGGTGGCAAACGATGCAGTCGCATGGCGGACCTCCACCCTGAAAGGGTCGATGACGGTGCGAGTCACGATGTTTCGGTCCAGGAAAGACCTGTCACACAACGCTGACTCTTCATCGATCCGACAATGCACGTTGAGTGCCACCGGTGGCGTGATCTCAAGTGATTAATTAGCAATAACTTACGATATGAGTGTCGACGTCATCGGGGGGATGTGTATCCCAAAGACACGTCACATATCAGACTTTCCGTGTCAATAACACACGGAAATCAGGCGACGGCCGCCTGCTTGCGGGCGAGGAAGGTCTCTGGACGTCCCACGACGTTTTCAATCGAGATGGCCCAGCCGCGATAGCGCGACTTGAGATCTTCGAGAACCGGGCCGTCGGTGCCTGCCGCGATGGTCTCGACCAGGTGCACGCCGCCATCGACGGTCGCGGACTGCAAGACCTCGATGACCCGGGCGCGGTCCTGCACGGAGAGCCCGGAGAAGGCCGCGGGTGAACAGACCACGGCGTGCAGCTCGACATCGGGCGCCCAGGCCCCCAGATCGGCGCAGTAGCTGCGAACGCGCTGGCCGAGGCCCGCTGCCTCGGCTGCCCGAACGACGCGCTCCACGGCGTCTGCCTCGGGCTCCACGGCGGTGACGGCACATCCACGTGCCGCAAGAAACAGGGCAGGGCCCTCTCGCTGGGCACCGGCCACCAGCACGTGCCGATCGGACGAGTCCTTGAGCGCCCGAACCAAGGCGGCGTCGGGGTCAATGCCCCAGTGCTCGGGCTTGCTGTACTCTTCGAGCACTTTCAGCCGTCGACGCTTCCAGGTGGCGTAGGTCGGCAAACGGAGTCGACGCGCGATGATCCGGTCGACTTCCTGCCAGACGAGAATCTCAGTCAACGCGATCTGCGCTTCGTTGCGAAGCGCAGCGACCGCCTCATCGCCGATTTTGAGCAACGCGCCGCGCGACACCGAGTCCTTGTAGTCCTCGATCTCGTGTTCGACGTACAGCTCGTATTCGTACTTGAGTGACCGGGGAGACTGGACGGGAATACCCCATGTGGAAGATTGTGGATAAAGTACGTCCGGTACCGCAATCCGCAAGAGTCAATTGTGATCGGCCGTCTTCTAATGCCGTGCAGATTTTGAAGTTGCGTTCGGTGTCTTGTCGCCCAGCTCACACATCCTGCATCACCTTTGTAGCGTCCCTGTCGCGTCCCTGTCGCCACTCCCGTGCCATTCGGCACGATTTTCATCCCTTTCCCGGCCCGATGCCTGAACTTCCCGAGGTGGAGGACGCAGCCCGTCGTCTGCGCCAAGCGGCCCTCGGCCGGACGATCGAGCGCGCCGACACCTTCCACCCGTCGCTCGCGCGCTCGCTGACACCGTCTGCCCAGCGGCGCCTGGCCGGCCGGCGCATTGTCGGTGTGGAGCGACGGGCCAAGATCCAGCTGATCACCCTCGACGACGGCGCGCTGATCGAGGTGCATTTCCGCATGACCGGTGATTGGGCGTTCGGGACCACGGCCGACACGCCGCCGCCGTACGAACGCGTGCGATTTGTCTGTACCGATGGTACGTGCATTTCGCTGACCGATGTGCGTGCCTTTGCTGTGGTGCGCGTGCATGCGCCGGGGACCTTCGTCTTGCCGATGCTTGGGCCCGAGCCGCTCGATGACACCTTCACTGCAGACGTGTTGTACGCGGCGCTGCGCCGCACGCGCGGGCCGATCAAAACGGTGCTGCTCGATCAGCGCGTGCTCGCGGGACTCGGCAACATCTACGCAGCAGAAGCGCTCTGGCGCGCACGCATTCATCCGGCGCGTGTGGCCTCATCGATTGCACGCGCACGCGTGGCGACCCTTCGCGATGCGATTCGCGATGCACTGCAGGCGGCACCGGCGGGGCGATACTACGACGCCGGCGAGGAGCCACGCGATGGCGCCGACGACTGGCACGTGTATGATCGCGAGGGACTGCCGTGCATGCGATGCGCAACGCCGGTGCGTCGGATCGTCCAAGCTGGGCGCAGCACGTACTACTGCGGAAAATGCCAACGCTGAGCGTGACCGCGAGGCGCGCGGTGTTGGTTTACGCCAGTGGACGACGGTACACCACAAACGACGTGCCGGCGATGTGCCGCAGCGGAAGCCGCGTGGCGAGGGCATTGAGCGCCTCGTAGACACCGGGCACGGCGCGTGCACCACGATAATCGTGCCACAGCACAAGCCCGCCCGGCCGCACCATGCGCACGGCCTTGGCTGAATCGCTCTCGACGTACGAACGCGCGTGTGAGCCGTCGACAAACACCAGATCGCACTGCTCGTGCCATGGCGTGTCGTCGAGCGCCTTGCTGTCGCCGAACAGCTGCTGCACCTTGGCTTCGACCGGCGTGCCCGAGTACAGGAATTGTTCGAACGCGGACTCCTCGAGCGCGTGTTGCACGTCGGTGGCGGCATCGCCGTCGGCGCGACGATACCGCTCGTGATCCTGCGAACGCAGGGTGATCGTGACGACGCGCGCATCTGGCGGTGAATTGCGTGCCCACAAGTACGCCGTGCGCCCCGTGCACGTGCCGAACTCAAACATGAGCTGCGCCTGTTTGCACAACACCGACAGCACCCAGGCTTCCGTGTCGCTGGTGGCGCCCGGTACACGCACCGCGCCGACCCCACCGACGAACTGCACCTCGGCGTCGAGCGACGGTCCAAGCGGGCCGGTGTGAAAGACGGGATCAATCTCGTCGAGTGGCACCGACGGGATGGGCCAGCGCGAGAACACGTTGCGCTGCCGGCGATCCGCCCGCGCGCGCAGATGTCGCGGCAACAGCAGTGCAGTTGGCAGCAGGGCGATCAACACCCACACGATGGTTGCCGTCATGTCGCCTCCGGCGCCGTTCGACGGTGATCATTGAACTGCGGCGGTGTGTTCCACTCGGATCGCCCGCTGCATTCATCGATGAGTGCATCCAGTGCGGCAATCACGCGCGCGGCGGGCAGGGCATCCAAGCGTCTCGTGTCGTCACCAAAGACATTGCGCCCGGGAGCGCCGTATGGGATCCAGCGGTCGTATCCCTGTCGCAACAGTGTGAGCGTGACGCGACGAAATGCGGCGGCCATGTGAGACACCGCCGTATCCGGTGTGATCACGAGTTGTGCCGTGGCGACCGCGGCAATGGTTTCTTCAATCGAGAGTGACCACGCAGCGCCGCCGACCGATGCGGCGAGTGCGTCGGCGCTTGCGCGGTCTGCCGGCATGGCCAGCACCACGATGCTTGCGTGTGGCAGTCGTTCACGTACGCGGGCCAACACGGCGGCATAGCGATCATCGGGCCATCGGCGATCGGGGTGACCCACCGACAGATTGAGCAGCACGTGCGGACCGCGGCCGGCAACCGATGCCCATCGTGTGAGCGCCTCGCGGTGTTCGTGCTCGGCGAGTGCCAGCTCCGGCGTCCAATCGTGTGCCTGCGGATCGATGCCGAAGGGTTGGGCGAGTTCTGCGATGTACCGGATCCAGTGCGAGGTGTCCGACAGGCTGACGGGCACGGTATACACGCCCGCATTGCGCCGCCCACCGATGCCGATCAGCCACGGCGCGCGTGTACTGAGCAGCAGGAATGTGGTCTGCGTATTGACGCTCATCACCGCCACGCGACCGTCGATCACGGCGTCGTAGCGTCGGTCGCGAAGCAGACGCCAGAGTTTCCGTGAACGGGCGAATGAGCCACGCCGATGTTCGATGACCTCGTGGAAGAACCCTGCGCGGCGCGCAATGGGCGCGTTCTGCGGCGAGGCCAGGACATCGAGCTGGATGGTGGGATGCGCGCGCACGATGGCGTGCATGACGGCCAGCGACACGATCATGTCGCCCAGCCCATCATCGCGCACCATGAGCACGCGAAAGGGGCCGCTGCTCCAGTCGGGCAACGCGGCTGGTCGTGGGCCGCGTGCCACGGCCACCGCACCGCGCAAGATCGCGGAGCGGATCGCACTTTCGATCGATTGCAGTCGCATCAGGGCGCGGGGCTCACGCGCACAACATACGGAATCAGGTGACGGACTCGCCACCCTGAGATGCGGGCCTGTCAGTCCGGAACGTACAGCAGCGCGCCTTTGAGATACCCGGTTTCGGGCACAGTGAGCAGTTCCGGATGGTCGAGCGGTTGCGCGGTGATGGCGCGCAGGACGACCGTGCGGCCGCTGTCGCTGGCCGCCTCCTGCAACATGCCGAGGAAATCGGTTTTGCCGAGATGGAAGCTGCAGCTGGCGGAGAAGAGATACCCGCCCGGAGACAGCAAGCGCAGTGCCTGCAGGTTGATGTCCTTGTAGCCGCGCAGCGCGCCCGGCAGCGACGCGCGTGTCTTGGCGAACGCTGGCGGGTCGACCACGATCGTGTCGAACCGGCGACCATCGCGGTGGTACGTGCGCAGGGTCTCAAAGGCGTCGCCTTCGTGCGCCTCGATGTTGCGGAAGCCGTTCATCGCCGCGTGCTCGGCTACGCGCGCCAGCGCCGGCGCCGAGACATCGAGTGCCGTGACGCGCGTGGCCCGGTGCGCCATGTGCAGCGCAAATGAGCCGTGGTAGGCGAAACAATCGAGCGCTTCACCGGTCGTATGCGCGCCGATCAACGCCCGGTTCTCACGCTGGTCGAGAAAGGCACCAGTCTTCTGCCCATCCCACGGGGCGGCGAGATACTTGATGCCGTGTTCTTCAACCTCGAGCAGGCGTGGGACGTCGCCGTGCAGCAGCGTCACTTCACGCGGCAATCCTTCGCGGCCGCGCGCACCCGGATCGTTCCGAGCGAGCACGCCCGTGCAGCCGGTGATGCGGACCAACGCCTGCACGATCTCCTGCGTCCACGCGTCCACCCCGGCGGAGAGCAGTTGGACCACCAGGACGTCGCCGTACCGATCCACCACCAGTGACGGCAGGCCGTCACCTTCGCCGTGAACGAGCCGATACGCAGACGCCTGCGTGGCCAGCGCGCTCCGTCGCGCAATGACGGCCGTCAGTCGACGATGCCACCAGTCGGCATCGGGCGTCCGTGCCGGATTGGGTTCCAGCAAGCGCAGCGAAATCTCCGACGCGGGGCTCCATAGCGACCACCCCAGTGGTTCGCCGCGCGCCGATTCCATGCGAATGATGCCCGCCGGTTCCGTTGGCCGGTCGACGACATCGCTGCGAAAGATCCAGGGATGCCCGCCCTTGATGCGTTTGGTGCCGCGCGGCGAGATGGTCGCGACGCCGTCGAGCACCTTCACGAGTGCACGCTCCACTGACC
>JAGNMU010000383.1 GCA_017991005.1 Gemmatimonadaceae bacterium
ACCCCACACGTGGTGCACAACACGATCCTGCGTCGCCATCATGCAGACGCTTGATCTCGGACTGATCGGCAACGGTGCCATCTCGGCCCTGATCAATGAACGTGGCGACGTGGTCTGGGCCTGTCTGCCCCGCTTCGATTCCGAGCCCGTCTTCTCGGCGCTTGTGCACGACCCACCATCCGGGAATGGCGACGGTCGTTTCTCGATCGACGTCGCCGAGCTGCAATCGACCGAACAGGCGTACGTGGAGAACACGGCGGTGCTGGTCACGCGACTGAGCGACCGCAGCGGGGGCGTGGTGGAGATTACCGACTTCGCACCGCGCTTCGAGCAATTCGGCCGGGTCTTCTGCCCGATCATGCTGATCCGGCAGGTCCGCCGAATCGCCGGTCATCCGCGCATTCGGATTCGGGTCCGGCCCACGTTCCAGTACGGCGAGCAGACGCCGCTGCGCACGTCCGGAAGTCACCATGTGCGTTTCGTCGGATCCGATCAGGTCATTCGTCTGACCACCGACGCCTCGATCACGGCCATTCTCGACGAGAATTTTGTCCTGCTCGATGAGCCGGTGACGTTACTGCTGGGTCCTGACGAATCGCTGCAGGAATCGGTCGGCGCGATCGGCCGGCGCTTCGCGGAGCGGACGACGGCGTACTGGCGTCATTGGGTGCGTGCCCTGGCGATTCCCTTCGAGTGGCAGGACGTGGTCATTCGAAGCGCGATCACGCTCAAGCTCAATGCCTTTGAGGATACGGGTGCCATTGTCGCGGCCATGACCACGTCGATTCCGGAAGCGGCGGGAAGCCAGCGCAACTGGGACTACCGCTACTGCTGGATTCGCGATGCGTACTTTGTGGTGGATGCGCTCAATCGGCTCGGCGCCACGCACACGATGGAGCGCTACCTCACCTTCATGCTGAACCTGATTGCGGCCGCACCGGACGGCCGGTTGCAGCCGCTGTATTCCGTAACGGGAGGCACGGCGCTCGTCGAACGGGACGTGCCGTCGCTGCACGGCTTTCGCGGCATGGGGCCGGTGCGCGTGGGGAACGACGCCTTTCGGCAGGTGCAGCACGACGTCTACGGCTCTGCGATTCTGGCGGTCACCCATGCCTTCTTCGACCAGCGACTCGAGCATCGCGGCGACGCGGCGCTGTTCGCTCGTCTCGAGGTGCTCGGCGATCGCGCAGCCGAGTGTTTTGACCGGCCGGATGCCGGACTCTGGGAACTGCGTGAGCGCGTGAGCGTCCACACGTTCTCCAGTGTCATGTGCTGGGCCGGTTGCGACCGTTTGGCGCGTATTGCGCGGCACCTGGGACTCTGGGAGCGTGCCGAACACTGGCGCGCGGTGTCGGCGCGCATGCACGCCGAGATTCTGTCGCGATGCTGGAGCGACGCACGGCAGTGTTTTGTCTCGACCATGGACGGCACCGAACTCGATGCGTCGCTGCTCCGGTTGCACGAGGTGGGTTTTGTCGCGGCCACCGACTGGCGCTTTGTGCGCACCGTCGACGCGATCGGCGCGGAGCTCAAGCGCGGCCCGTACGTGTACCGGTACCTCACCGCCGACGACTTTGGCGAACCGGAGAATGCATTTCTGGCGTGCACCTTCTGGTACATCAACGCACTCGCGGCGAGTGGACGCGATGTGGAGGCCCGCGTGCTCTTCGACCATGTGCTCAGCGTGCGCAACCCACTGGGGCTGCTCGCCGAACACATCGATCCGTCCACGCACGAACAGTGGGGCAACTTCGTGCAGACGTACAGCATGGTCGGGTTGATCGCGTCGGCAATGCGGTTGTCGGCGCCGTGGGATGGGGCCTTCTAGGCGGACACGCGACGCGTGCCGCCCGCGCCACTGCGCCGTCAGCGCTGACGAATGTGTGCGACGGTCAGCGAGTCACCCCCCAGCCTGACGCGCAAAAAGCGCTCGATACGGTCGCGCGTCGACTCCGGGGGCAACTCGCGCCACGCCACCAGTGCGGCCCATCGCGTGGGTGAACCCGACGCGCTGTCCGTGCGCGACAGTTGACGACCCATCGACAGGGCGAGTAGCGACGGTTCCATCGCCGCCAGCTCCGCGAGCACGGCCCGCGTGGGCGGCACGTCTGCGCGCAATTGCAACACTTCGGCCTCGAGCCGTTGGCGTTGTGCATCAGTGCCCGCCGCGGCCACCGGGGTTCGCGAAGCGAAATCGGTGGCGAGACTGCGTCGCACCTGCTCACGGAGTGCGTCGAGCGTCGCGGGCTGCTCCAGCGGTTGACTGACCACGAGTCGCGTGCGCGCGAGGCCGTAGTCAGCAAAGCGGGCGCGCAACGAATCCACCTGCGACGCCGGCATCGGGGCACCGAGGATCGTTGCGGTGATCACGGAACTGTCCCGGCCGTATCGCACGTCAGCGTTGAGGAGCGTTCGGTCGCCGATGCGCAGGTTTTCATCGATGAAACGGCGCGCGGCCTGCCGGAAACGTGTCTCACGCACCACGTAGTATCCGGTGTACACGCTTGGAAGCACGAGTACAAACGTCAGGATGGCGACGGCGGCGTGCACCCGGCGGCCCGCCGCGCGTTCCTCTATCGCCACACGATCAAAACCCATGATCCGGACAAATACCAGCGTCGCCAGGCAGATGAACAAGGCATTGATGAGGTACAGATGCATCGCGCCGAGAAAGAACCACACGTCACCATGCGCCAAGCCGAACCCTGCCGTGCACAACGGTGGCATGAGCGCCGTGGCGATCGCCACACCCGGGACGACATTACCACCGCCGCCTGTGCGCGACGAAGCGACGATACCGGCTGAGCCACCGAAGAGCGCAATCAGCACATCGTAGAGCGTGGGGCGCGTTCGGGCCAGCAACTCCGATTGTGCATCGGCGAGCGGCGAAATGAGGAAGTAGGCCGTCGATGCGAGCAGCGCCACGCCGGTGGCGATCAGCAGATTGCGGATACTGCGCCGAAACAGCGTCAGGTCGTCGGTGCCCAGTGCAAGCCCCAGCCCCACGATCGGTCCCATCAAGGGCGAGATGAGCATCGCGCCGATGATGACAGCCGTGGAGTTCACATTGAGGCCCACGGACGCAATGAGAATCGCAAACACCAGCGCCCAGACGTTGCCGCTGGTCAGATTGGCATCGGCGTGAATGCGCGACCGCGTGGCATCGTAGTCGGTCTCGGCGCGGAGCGAGAGGACACTGCGGGCCAGCGAGAGCAGGGGGCGTTGGGAAGTCGTCACGATTGCTCGTCAGGTCGAGGATGTGGGGCGCACCAACGCGTGGTGCCATCGAACTTACATAGCGACGCGCGTTGGCCAATCTCGAGGTCACAACGTGTGCACATTCACGACGCAGCGTCTCGACGTCGCTCTGTCCCATGACTACCCTGCAACATGGCCACGTCTTCGCCGGGACCAACTGCAGAAACACCGATCATTGAGCGCGTGCTGGGACCGTTTCAACGGTTCTTTGCGGCTAGCGCGGCCGGTGGCGTTGTCTTGCTCGCGGCGGCGGCCATCGCGCTGCTGTGGGCCAACTCGGCGTGGTCGGCCAGCTACCACCACGTCTGGGAGACGCCATTCACCATCGGCATGCCCGCGTTCGGGTTGACTCTGTCACTGCACGCATGGGTGAATGATGGCCTGATGGCGGTCTTCTTCTTTCTGGTTGGCCTTGAGATCAAGCGCGAAACATTGGTGGGCGAACTCGCGACGCGCCGATCGGCGACGTTACCGGTGGCGGCCGCGATCGGCGGAATGGTTGTGCCCGCTGCTCTATATGCCCTGGTGAATCGTGGTGGGCCCGGACTCGCCGGATGGGGTGTGCCCATGGCGACCGACATCGCGTTCGCGCTCGGGATTCTGGCTTTGGTGGGCGACCGGGTGCCGGCTGGATTGCGCATTTTTCTCGCGGCGTTGGCGATTGTGGACGACCTGGGCGCGGTGCTGGTGATCGCGCTGTTCTATACCAGCGCGATCAACTGGTCCGCGCTGGCAGGCGCAGGCGTCGTGCTCGGTGTGCTGTTTGCCCTCAATCGCATCGGCGGGCGCCGACCGTTCACGTATGCGCTGCTTGGTGTCGTCTTGTGGGTGTTCATGTTGAAGTCCGGTGTGCATGCCACCATCGCGGGGGTCTTGCTGGCGCTGACGGTTCCCGCCCGCACCCGCATCAACGAACGGCAGTTTCTGGCGCGCGCCGAGGCTAGCCTCGCAGAATTTCGTCGGGCCGATCGCCCGGACACATCAACGATCACCGATGAGCGGCACCAGGAGGCGCTGCATCGCATTGAAGCGGCGGCCGACGCGGCGCAGGCCCCGCTGCAAGTGATGGAACACGCACTGCATGCGCCCGTGGCGTTTGTCATCATGCCGCTGTTTGCACTGGCCAACGCCGGCCTGCCGCTCGCTGGCATAGCGTCCGCGCTCGAGAGCCGTATCGCGCTCGGCATCATACTCGGGCTGTTGATCGGCAAGTCGGTGGGGATCACGCTCGCCAGTGTGGTGGCCGTGCGCACTGGTGCCGCCGACCTGCCGGAAGGCGTCACCTGGCGTCACGTGCATGCGGTTTCATGGCTGGCCGGCATTGGATTTACCATGTCGCTCTTCATCGCCGGCTTGGCC
>JAGNMU010000384.1 GCA_017991005.1 Gemmatimonadaceae bacterium
CTGACCGGATGAACGCAGCATTCGTATCGAGTGGCATCGATCCCACGTTCTGGTAGAACCGCTCCCACGCACTGTCGCGGAAGAGGTACTGCTCGACGTTGCTCGTGTAAAACACATTCACGCGCGCGTTGTGATCGCGCAGCCACGCACCCACGGCACGGAGCGCTTTCGGTCCGCCAAAATCGCCGACCACGGGGATGATCAGATTGCGACGCTGCATATCGCGGACGGCGGCATAGTTGTCTTCGGTGCCGAGGAATCCGCGATTGATGCCACGCTCGTTGGTGGCGCTGGCAATCTGCGCGAAGGTCGGCATGCGATTGAACCGACCGCCACCGCGCCCGCCGCTTCCGGATGAGTAGTTGAGTGTGGGCCCCGAGACCACAAAAATGCTGTCCACGTATCGCAGTGTTTCAAGATCGGTCGAGTCGAGCGTGAAGCCGTGGCGTTCGACCAACTGTCGTCGGGCCGCTTCGAATGTGCGTCGAAAAGTCTCGAGATCCGCGGGCGCCTGATTGAGCAGCGTGATGAGCGAATCGGCGCTGATACCGGCGGGCGCATTCGCGACGCCGGGACGCGCAAAAAGCTTCGACAGAAACTGCGCGCGCGTGGGTGAGAGTTCGAAGATCGCCTTGTACCACAGATGCTGCAGCAGATTCTGTCGCCGAATGTCCACAATGAACGCAATGCGCGGGCGTAGCGTCCCGAGGTAGGTGAAGTTCTGTTCAGGGCCCACGCCGATGTACACGCCGCCCGGCGGCGACAGCGTTTCCAGATGGGCGATGACGTGTTGCAGTCCCATCTCATTGGACACGAAATTCTCGGACTGGAAGTAGCCACCCGGTTCGGAGAGGTCGCGAATGGTGCGCCAGTAGGTGCTGTCGTCGAGCCGATCGGGAAGACGTGATCCGCTCTGCGCGGGAGCGAGTGGTCGCAGCGCCTCGCCATCCAGCATTTCCACGCGATCGCCGGCCCCCGCTGGCCTTGCGGATCCCGTCGCGGTCGCAGTCGCGGACGTTGCAGCGGCGGTGCGTGGGGGACCGGCAGTGCGGTGGCACGCCAGCACGAGTGTTGCGGTCACGGTCCACGCAACAACGCGTGGCAGGCCATGGCGAATCCGGGGCAGGACATGAGTGCGCATGATGTGAGACCTTACGCGCGGGACGCACCGCGGCAAGGTTCCAGCATCAAGAAGAACTTGTGCTGTTTTGAAACACCGTCGGGCAGCGGGCGTACGACTCGCTACCGCGCGAGATGCCGCGCGACGTCCGGTTCACTCTGCTCCACCCGCCATGTCGCTACCCGAGACGAACGTCTTTCAGCCCGACGCACCTGCCGCGCCCGATGCCGCCGCGCCACAAGCCGCTCCCGCGGCCCCCGCGGCCCAGGCCGGACGTGCCGTGGATGTGCCCGCATCCGCGCGCTCTGGAAACGCCAGCGCTTCCGATTTGCTCAAGGCGACCCGGGCGGAGAACAAGGAGCTCCGGAATCAACTCGACCGGTTGGAAGACAAACGCAACGACCTCTCCCGGGACTTGAACGGTGAGAACGTCTCGGCGGTCGAACGGTCCGGCCTCGAGGCGCGCATCAAGGAAATCGACGCGCGCATCTCGGCGACCGACCAGCAGATCGCCCAGTCCGACCTGGCCGTGGCCAAGGCGGCGGCTGTTCCCGGGGCCGTGGTGGAGCCGCCACCATACGTCCGCAATGGCCCGCCCGACGAGGTTTTCGCCATTCCCATCGTCTTCACGATCTTCGTGCTCGCACCCATCGCCATTGCGTACGCGCGCCGAATCTGGAAGAAAGGTGCCACAGTCATTGCCCCCGTGCCGCAGGAGGTCCGCGACCGGCTGGATCAGCTGGGCGACGCGGTGGAATCCATCGGGCTCGAGGTCGAGCGGATCGGCGAAGGGCAGCGCTTCATCACGAAAGTGATGACGGACAACGGCCGCGCGCTCGGCGCCGGTGCGGCCCAACCCATTGCGGTGCCCCGTATGCAGGGCGAACAGGTCGCCGTCCGCCAGGACGGCTGACCGCCCGCGCGGCTGACCGCGGGATTCGCGCCGGGACGTGACGACGCCGTCCCGGTGCAACCCTTTTTCGGCTCCCCCTGTCTCCCGTACGCATATGCATGCGCAACGAAGGGACGACTGATGGCGCGACTGCTCCGGACCTACGGATGACCTCTGTAGCTGACGCAGACCTGATCGCGCGAGTGCAGGCGGGAGACCCGGCCGGTGAACGCGAGTTCTACGACCGACATGTCGACCGCGTGTACCGGCTCATCTATCGGATGGCCGGTCGTACCGACCTTGCGCAGGACTGGACGCAGGAAACGTTTGTCCGGGCATTTGGCCGGATCGGACAATTCCGCGGAGAGTCCGCCCTGTCGAGTTGGCTGCACACCATCGCGGTGTCGGTCACGCTGAATGGGTTGCGCACGTTCAAACGCCGCGATGCACTGGCGGCGCCGCTCGACGAAGCAGCGGGCACGGGTCGATGGCCGACGGAAAGCGAACCGGACCTCAAGGTGCGCATGCGGGACGCCATCGACGCGCTGCCCACCGGAACCCGCACCGTGTTCGTGATGCACGATGTGGAAGGCTACACCCACGAAGAGATCAGCGCGCAACTCGGTGTCGCTGTCGGCACCAGCAAGTCGCAACTCTCGCGGGCCAGGGAAAAGCTGCGCGTGGCGCTCGCGCCATTTGCGCGGAGGGAAACCGCATGACCGACCAACGACACACCGACGGGAACGACGACGCGGATCGGCCACTCGATCCGTGGCTCATGTCACTTGTCGAACAAGCCACCGACGTGGCGCCGGAAGAGATTCCGCGCGACATGATGTGGGCACGCATTCAGCAACGCCGTCGCGCCGGTGATGCGCCAGCCGCGACGGATCGTGCCGGCGCCGCACCGGCAGTGGCCCACGTGGAACCGCTGCACTTTGCCGCACCGGTCACGACCAGCACGCGGACTCCGCAGCCGTGGATGATGCGCGCCGCCGGGATTGCGGCGCTGCTGGTGGGCGGGATCGGTATCGGCCGCTATCTGCTGCCGGCCACGGGCCCGTCCAAGTATCAGACGGCGATCGCCAGCAGTGCGTCCCGTGCGGACAGCATTCGCGCGCTGGGACTTGGACCGGAAGCGCTCGCCGCACTGCCGCAGTCGAGTGAGCCGGTGCAGGTGGCGATGGAAGAACATCTGGCGCGTACGGTCGCACTGCTCACGGCGGTGCGCGACGAGGATCCGATGAGTGGTCCGGGTGCGGATCTGGGTGGATGGGCGCGCGATCTGCTGGGCACAACCCGCGTGTTGCTGGACGAACCACAGCTGCGCGATGAACGCACGCGGCGGCTGTTGCAGGATCTCGAGTTGGTGCTCGTGCAAATCGTCCAGGCGCGTAGATCCGCGCCGGAGACCAAGCGGGCACCGAGTGAAACCATGCGTGAAACCAACCTGTTGCCTCGTGTGCGCGCCGCAGTCACGGCGTCGCGACGTGGTGACGATCCGACTCTCGGAGGAGGACTCTGATGCCGTATCTGTCCATGTTCGCTGTTGTCACGCGCCGCGCGGGGACCCCGATGCTGATGGCGCTCGTTGCCGCGACGTCGCTCGTGACGGTCAACGCCGGTGCGCAGCAAAGTCGCACGCCACCGACGCCACCCACACCGGCCACCGCTCCAACGCCAGCATCGGCACCCGCACCGGCCGCTGCACCCAAGGCGCCATCGTCGTCGTCCTGGCGCTACGATGTGGAGCGCGCGGCCGCCATGAGCGGACAGTTCATGGATCTTGAGGCACTCAAGTTCGATGCCATGAACGCCGCGCGACTGGCGGCGCCGCGTGCGCTCGAATCGATGAACGTGCAGGCGATGATGCTGGATGCGCAGCAGGCGGCGCTCGCCGGCCAGAAGATCGCAGCCGAGGCATCGGTGTACTCAATCAACGCGGTCAAGGCGGCGGCAGTCGCCGGGGTTGATGCCTACGCCTACAGCGTCGGGCAGGCACCGCTCGCCATGTCGTTTGGTGGATCGTCCTTCCGCACGCAGGCCCCGGCGTCGTGGAAAGCCGATGATCCGGCCGACTCGCTGTACCGTGAAGCACGAAAGGCGCTGTCGAACGACAACTATCCGATCGCCGCCATGCTGTTTCGCAGAATCCGCGACCAGTTCCCGAAGTCGACCTACGCGCCGGATTCGTACTACTGGGAGGCGTTCGCGATGCAGCGGGTCGGTCAACGGGCCTCGCTCAACGGCGCACTGGACCTGCTGGCGCAGCAGCAGGAGAAGTATCCCAAGGCCTCCACGCGGGGCGACGCCAACTCGCTGCGCACCCGCATCGAAGGACAGTTGGCGCGCATGGGTGACGAACAGGCGATCGCCCGTCTCGCTGACCGCGCCCGCAACGCCACCAGCGACGGATGTCCGCGTGCTCAGGATGACGAACGGGTCGATGCGCTGAACGCGGTGGCGCAGATGGATGCAGAACTGGCGCTGCCGATCCTCAAGAAAACATTGGTGCGTCGTGAGCCGTGCACGCAGCAGCTCCGCCGTACCGCCGTCTGGCTGGTGGCGTCCCGCCG
>JAGNMU010000385.1 GCA_017991005.1 Gemmatimonadaceae bacterium
CTGGCGTGCGTCGCGATGGGTGCGTCAGCGCCTGTCGAGCACATCACACACTGCATCGTAACGCTCATGATCAACACCGATACTCGCGCGTCGTCTGCGCCCTCTGCCATCCGCGCCACCGCGGTCGTCCGCCACATCACACGGCGGTCGAGCGTGCTGCTGGTGCCGGCGATGTTTGCCGTGCTCGAGGCCTGCGCCACCAACCCGGTGAGTGGTCGTCGTGAATTGTCGCTGGTCTCCGAAGCGCAGGAGATCCAGATGGGCAAAGAGGCCTCTGCCGGCGACGTGCAACGCGTGGGTGAGTTTGCCAGCGGACCCGCCACCGCACTGGTGCAGCGCATCGGCGCGCAGATGGCCGCCAAGTCGGAGCGGCCGAACCTGCCGTGGGAGTTTCATCTGCTCGATGACGCCGCCGTCAATGCGTTTGCGTACCCAGGTGGCTTCATTTTCGTGACGCGCGGATTGATGACGCACTTGAACAGCGAGGCCGAGTTGGCCGAGGTCATCGGACACGAGATCGGTCACGTGACGGCCAAGCACACGGTGGCGGCCATCAGCAAGCAACAGCTGACGCAGATCGGTCTGGTGGGGGCGAGCATTCTCTCCCCGCAGGTCGCCAAGTTCGGCGATGTGTTGGGCGCCAGCGCGTCGCTGCTGTTTCTCAAGTTCGGTCGCGACGACGAGCTGCAGGCGGACGCGCTGGGCTTCAAGTACTCGTTGGCGCAGGCGTACGATGTACGCGAGTCGCCCAAAGTCTTCACCACGCTCGGCCGACTCTCGGGCGATGCGGGCGCGCGTATTCCCGAATGGCAGAGTACACACCCCGATCCGGGCAACCGCGTACAACGGGCGGAGCAGCGGCTTGCCGGCGTTACGGCGGCGCAGTTGGCCAGCACCAAGGTGAATCGCGATTCGTATTTGCGGCTCGTCGACGGCATGGTGTTCGGTGAAAATCCCCGGCAGGGCTATTTCAAGGCGACGCGGTTTTTGCACCCCGACCTGCGCTTCGAGCTGACATTTCCGTCCGGGTGGAAGACGGCCAACCTCCCCGACGCGGTGATTGGCCAGAGCAGCGATGGCGGCGCGCAGTTGCAGCTGGCGCCCGGGAAAGGCACGCCGAGCGAAGCGTTGCAGCAGTTCATTGGGCAGCAGGGCATCACTGTCCGGCAGCGTGGCAATACGACCATCAACGGCATTGCGGCGGTGTTTGCCGAGATCGATGCCACGACTGAATCGGGTGCACTGCGCGGTCTGGTGTTCTCACTGCAGCATCGCAACGTGACCTACCTGCTGATTGGCATCACCACCGCGCAGGGCTTTGCGCAGTATGGGTCGGCGATCGACGGAGCGATCCGTTCGTTCAAGGACGTGTCGGATCCGGCCGTACTCAATGCGCAGCCGTCGAAGGTGCAGATCGTGACGTTGCCGAGCCAGATGACAGGGCAGGAGTTTGTGCAGCGGTACCCAAGCACGATCCCGGTCGAGCAGGTGTACATCATCAATGGCATCGACGCGAGCACGAGCGTCCCCCGTGGGACGCTGATGAAGCGTGTGACCGGCGGCTCGATGCCGTAGGTCGCGCTGACCGTCGCGACCGGGGGGAGGGTGGCGTTCGGCGGACGGTGATGACACAATGGAGGCGCGCTCGGCAGTTCGAGCGCGCCTTTTGTGTCCCTCCGCCCCTTCTCCCCATGTCGATGACGCGGAATTTCTCGCCGGCCTTCGCCCCCGCTCTCGCGTTGGCAGCTGCGTGTGTCTCACTGCCGCTGCAGGCGCAGTCGTCTGCGCGTCCGGCCACCGGCCATCCGATCGTGAGCGCCGGTGACTATGCGCGCGCCGAACAACTGCTGCCGTGGAACACGTCGCGCCTGACATTCGGCGATGAAGTGACGCCGCAGTTTTTCAAGGATGGCAATCGGTTCTGGTACCGGAACAAGACACGCACCGGCGCCGAGTTCGTGGTGATCAACCCGGCAGCCAATACGCGCGCGCTGCTGTTTGACAACGCGCGACTCGCCGCGGTGATGAGTCTGGCCGCCGACTCGACCTACGATCCGGACCGCCTGCCATTTCGGGCCTTCCGCTTTGGCAACGATGGCGACGACGAGAAGACCATCGAGTTTCGCACGGGGCGCCGCCAGTTTTCGTGCGATATCGTCAACTACCGATGTGTCGCCAAAGACACCACGTACAACGAATCGCCGTTCGTGCTGTCGCCAGACAAAAAGCTTGAGGCCTTTGTCGTGCGGAACGACCTCTATGTCCGTTCGCGCGGCGGCAAAGATACGGTGCGATTGACCACCGATGGCGAGGAGTATTTCAGCTACGGGGTAACGGCGATCCGTCCGCAACAAGCGCTCCGCCCCAGTCCGCTGGGTCGACGGCCCAATGTGCGATGGTCACCCGACTCGAAGAAACTGCTGGTGACACGGCAGGACGAACGACGCGTCGGCCTGATGCCCTATGTGTCGTACACCTCGCAGCGTCCGCGCATGTTCACGCAACCATACGCGTTGCCGGGCGACTCAATCGTGCCGACGCCGAATTTCTACGTCATCGACGTGCCGACCAAGCAGAGCACCAAGGTGCAATTGCCGGTGCGTTTCAATCTGGCGAACATCGCTGGCTCCACGCGCGACTCCACGTGGACGCCGGAATCCGACAAGCTGTACATCAGCGGGCTCGCCCGTGCCTCGAAGGCGACGTATCTGGTGGAGGTGGACGCGGCGACCGGCAAGGGTTCGTTGATCGCGAAGGATACCGGCAAGACGTACGTGGAGATTTCGAGCCCGCGCGATCCGGAAAGCTGGTACGTGCTCAAGTCGGGTGAAACGGTGTGGTGGTCGGAGCGCGATGGGTACGGACATCTGTGGCTGCTCAACCACGATGGCAGCGTGAAAAACCAGATCACCAGCGGGCCCTGGCAGGTGGGCGCCGTACTGCACGTGGACGAAGTGACGCGCACGGTGTGGTTCAGCGCGCGCGGGCGCGAGACGGATCAACTGGTTTACAACACTCAGTTGTACAAGGCCTCGCTCGATGGGTCAGGGCTGACGCGGTTGACCAGCGAGGCGGCCAATCATGAATTGACCATGAGCCCGAGTGGGAAGTTCGTGGTGGACCGGTACAGCACCATCAACACGCCGCCGGTGTCGGTGTTGCGCGATGCGCTGACGGGGCGCGTGATCCGCACACTCGAGAAGGCCGATGTGTCGCAGCTTGCGGCGATAGGCTGGAAGTCGGCCGTGCCCTTCACCACCAAGGCGCGAGACGGGCAGACGGATATCCACGGCGTGATGTACCTGCCCTCCACGCTCGACAGCACCAAATCGTATCCGATCATCTCGCACATTTACCCGGGACCGCAGGTGGGATCGGTCGGGGCGTGGACCTTCAAGAATGGCGGCGAGCCGCACGCGCTGGCCGAGCTGGGGTTCATTGTCGTGCAGATCGATCA
Organism: Gemmatimonadaceae bacterium; assembly: GCA_017991005.1. Taxonomy (GTDB): domain Bacteria; phylum Gemmatimonadota; class Gemmatimonadetes; order Gemmatimonadales; family Gemmatimonadaceae; genus Gemmatimonas. The sequence continues at coordinate 3,458 of JAGNMU010000385.1, forward strand.
CCTGGGTACGCCGGGTCGGTCGAAGGCCTTTCACGACAACTACTACGGCAACTTCACCGACAACGGCTTGCCCGATCACATCGCGGCCATCAAGCAGCTCGCGGCACGTCATCGATTCATCGACATCGATCGCGTCGGCATCTTTGGGCACTCGGGCGGAGGGTTTGCCAGCACCGACGCCATTCTCAAATTCCCGGAGTTCTTCAAGGTGGCGGTCTCCGGTGCCGGCAATCACGACAACCGCTCGTACAACATCTACTGGGCGGAGAAGTACCAGGGGCTGCTGGCCCGCGACAGCACGCGGCGCGGCGAGGACAACTTCACCGCGTCGGCCAACAAGACGTACGCCGCGAACCTGCGCGGGAAACTCCTGCTCATGCACGGCGATGTTGATGACAACGTGCATCCGGCGATGACGATCCAGTTGGTGGACGAGCTGATCAAGGCCAACAAGTCGTTCGATCTCATCATGGCACCGAATCGTCCGCACTCGCTCAACGAGCCGTACTTTCTGCGCCGTCGCTGGGACTATTTCGTGACGCATCTGCTGGGCGCCATACCGCCGGACAACTACAAGATGACGCCGGCCGGCGGGCAAGGGGCCTTTGGTGCTGACGACGGCGCGTACGATGGTGCGTTTGACGGTGAAGCGTTTGACGATCTGTGGAATCGGAACGCCTTCGATCGCCTCTGGCGTGTGGATACGCCGTTCACGCCGGAGCGCGGCTGATGCGGAACGTCTGGGCCGTGTTGCTTGGCACCATGGTGGCGTTCGGACTCGTGTCGGTGAGCGATGGGATCGCCGGCACGATGTTCGCTCTTCCCAAGGGACTGGATATGAGCGACACGGTCGCGGCGAAAGCGGCGCTCGAAGCGGCGATTGCCACCGCGCCGCTTCGCGCGATGCTGGCGATGGCGGCGGGATACTTCGTGGCGGCCTTCTGCGGCGGTTTTCTGGCGCGCAAGATCGCGAGTGCGAAAGGCCTTGGACCGTCACTGACGGTTGGGGCACTCGTGCTCGCGGCCGTTCTAGCGAATTTTGCGATGCTCAAACACCCGGTGCTGATGGTGGTGCTGGGGGTGTTGGCACCGTTGCCGGCGGGATGGTTGGGGGGG
>JAGNMU010000038.1 GCA_017991005.1 Gemmatimonadaceae bacterium
CGGTCCCACGGCCCTCGAGGCGCACGAACGAGTCGGCGGGCACGCCGCCACCCGCCAGTCGGTGCTCGTGCGGGCGGTGATCGCGTCGTATACTCAACCGACCCAGATCGAAATTCCTATCCCGTGACGATTTAACCGGCCGCCGGTCTTTGTGGTATGTCGTCGGCCCGCGAACCGGGTCGCCCATACCTATTTCTTTGATCCGTCTGCTCCATGTTCAACTGGTTTGGTGTACCCTCGCGGTCCAACTCCCTGTCTCGCGCCGCACGATTCTCGTCTCGCGTTGTCAGCGCCGCGCTGTCGCTTGGGATAAGCGCCGTGGCACTGACGGCGGCAGCGCCGGCAACGGCCGCCGCGCAGGTCGACCTCGTGCTGAACGTGGTGGATTCACCTGATCCGGTCCCGCGCACGGGTTTTGTGACCTACGCGGTGACAATCGCGAACAACGGGCTCACGCTGGCAACCGGCGTGTCCTACACCATGCGCGTGCCGGCGACCGCGACGTATGCGGGCTTCACCGTGGGATCTGGTGCCTCCTGTTCTGGCATGGCCATCAATCAGGCGGGACCCGGTACGGTCACGTGTACACACCCGAACGTCGCGTTCAACACGACGGGGACCTTCAACATTCTGCTGCGGCTCAACGCCGCTGCGGGCACGACGGTCGCCGACACGCAGTTCGTGGCCTCGACAGAGGTTGATGCCGACACCAACGACAACACGGTTGTCAGTCAGACAACGGTGAATGCCGGCGCGGACTTCCGCGTTGTGGTGAGCGCACCGAGCACGCTCCCCTCGGGCACGACGTTCAACTACGCCTTGTCGATTGTCAACGATGGGCCGGACCCGGCCACGGCGATGCGTGTGCAGTTTCCGCTTCCAACGGGCTTCACACAAAGTGGCGCACTGCCGGGCGGCTGTACGATCGCCGCAAATGTTGTCACGTGTAATGTGGCCGGTCCAATTGCGAACGGCGCGACGGCGGTCATCGGCAATATTTCTGGAAAGGCAACGGCAGCATCAGTGAGCACCCTGACGGCTACCGCGAGCATCGCGCTGCAGCCAGGCGCGCCGGCGCTCACCCCCCAAGATCCCAACACCGGCAACAACTCGTCGACATCCGTTGTCACGGTTACCGCGGGCTCCGATGTACGGATCACAACGGCGCGCAGCTTTGCCGGCCCGTACTTCGTTGGTGGGACGTTCAATTTTATCCTCACGGCGGCGTACGATGGTGACGTCCCATCGACGCTCGTCATCGCCGACACGCTTCCCGCGAATTACACCGTTGGTGCCGTGGCGCCATCACAAAGCGGATGGAGCTGCACCGTCGCGGGACAGGTGGTTACGTGCACGCGCCCCGCGGGTGGTGTTGCGGGCAACAACCAGTCGCTGGGAACGATCACGATTCCGGTGACGATCGCGTCAGCGGGTGTCGGCGTTACGAATACGGCCGAAATTTCTGCCGCGACGCCGATCGACCCGTTGCTGAGCAACAATCGTGGCAGCGACGGGGGGGCCACGTTGATCACGCCCACGGCCGACCTCGCGCTTGCGAAGTCTGCGCCGAATCCGCCGCTGGTCGTGGTGGGCTCGCAGTTTCCGTGGACGCTCACCGTGTCGAATGGAGGACCCACGTCCTTCTTTGGTGATCTGGTGGTCACCGACACGATACCAACTGGGATCACCATCGATAGCTACACGCTGAACGGCTGGAGCTGTGGTACGCCCGCGCCCGTCGTCGGCCCTGCGGTCATTTCCTGCACGCGCACCGTAACGAGCGGCGCGCCGCTCACCTTTGGTTCGAGCGCGCCTTCGCTGGTGCTCAATGCGATTGCCACCATCGCCGGATCGCACACGAATGCCGCCGTTCTCACCACACTCAATGAGAACGTCGCTGACCCCAATCTCGTCAACAACGTTCCACGTTCCACGGTAACGGCAAGCGATGGTCCAAACGCTGCCGATGTTTCGCTCGTAAAGACAGCAGATCTGGCGACCGTCCCTGCTGGCGAAGTGCTCACGTACTCGCTCGAAATTGTGAATACGGGCCCCGCGGCATCAGCCAGCATCACGGTGAACGATACGTTCACCGGATTGATCAACAGCGGAGCGGGGCCGACGGGACAGGGGTATATCGGCCATACCATCACGCGTCAGGGTGTTGCCGGTGTCATCACTTGTACCAATAGTGCGTCGGGCGGCACCAGTCGTGTGTTCTCCTGCACCATCCCCACGCTGCCCGTCTGCACAGCAACGGTCGACTGCCCTGTCATCGCGGTTGCCGTTCGACCGGGCGGTAACGGTGGAGTGCGTGGTAACACGGCTTCCGCTGTCTCCAGCACGATCGCCGACCCCAACACCGTTAACAATTCGGGTTCCGTCAACGTGACGGTCGATCCGCGCGCCGATGTCACTATTTCCAAGGCGGCGACGCCGAGTCCGGTGCCGGCGGGACAAGCGATGACGTACACGGTTGCGGCGACGAACAATGGTCCGAGTCAAGCGGCCAACGTGACGATCAGTGATACCCTGCCGCTGGGCGTGCGATTCATGTCCGCGACACCGTCGGCCGGCGCGTGCAGCACCACACCCACGGTGAATAGCATTACCACAGTCGCCAACCGATTCGTGGTCTGTAACCTGACGTCGATCAACGCTGCCGCCACGCGCAACGTGGTCATCGTGGTGCGCCCGTCAACCGCCACGCGTGGTACGGCGATCGAAAACCGTGCTGGCGTCACCACGACGACGATCGAATCGACCGTCCCCGGCGCGACGAACAACAATACGTCGCGAACAGACAACGTGACCAATCCGTCGTTGGACATCTTGGTCAACAAGTTCGATTCGGTCGATCCGCTGAGTGTTGGCGACAATACGACGTACTCGCTGATCATCACGAACTCCGGTCCGTCCGATGCCGAGAACGTCGTTATTCGCGATACGCTGCCGTCAGGCGGCTTGAGCTATCAGTCGTACAATCTCCCCGGCGGCACCTGCTCGACCACGCCAACGGTTGGTGCGATCGGCGGAGAGTTGGTGTGTCAACTGGATCGCATTGCGGCAGGCACGTCCGTGACGATGACGGTCGCGATGCGCGGCGAGGTGAAAGGCATCTATACGAATCGTTCCAACGTGGCGTCCGATGAAACGGTGGCCGGATTCGATATCAACTTGGTGAACAACAGCTCGCCGCAAACGACCACCGTGCGTACGCGCGCGGACATGGAAGTGGTGAGCAAGACACCATCTACGCCAAACATCGCAGTCCGGCGACCGTATACGTGGACCGTGCGGATCCGGAACAACACTGGCGGTGGCTTGGCGGAAGCGGACACGGTGATCATCACGGATACGCTGCCCACGAATATGCAGCTCACCGGAACGCCAACAATCGCGGTGGTGAACGGCACGATCTCGTCGAATACCTGTACGGGCGTGGCGGGGGCATCAATCTTCACGTGCGACTTTGGCACCATGACCAGTGGCGGTATCGCTGATATCACGGTGCCGGTGCGCAGCCTCGTGGTCCCTGCGGGCGGTACAGTCACCAATCGTGCGCATGTACGCACGTTCTCGCAGGATGTCGCGCCAGGCAACAATACCAACACTGGTACTGCGACCATCACTGGCTCCACACTGAGCGGGTTGGTGTATCGCGACTTCAACGACAACGGCACGGTCGACGCGGGCGATTCTGGTATCGGCGGTGTGATCATGACGTTGTCTGGAACGGCCTTTGACGGTGCGACGGTCTCGTATACGGCCACGACCCTGACCGATGGGACCTATACCATCACGGGCATCGCGGAAGGCAGCTACACGCTCACGCGTGGGAACGTGGCAGAATCGTTCTTGAATGTTGGGCAGCAAGCCGCCGGGACCGGTGGTGGCGTCGCGACGACGCCACCGAGCATTACCGGTATTACCGTTGGCGAAAACGTGACGCTTATCAGCTACCGGCAAGCGATGGTGCCGATTCCGCGTCTTGGTATGGCCAAACGCGTAATCAGCACGGTGGCGAACCTCGATCGGACGCTCAGCACGGTCCTGCGACTGACCGTGCGGAACTTCGCACTCGAGAACATGAGTTCGGTCACGATCACGGACACGCTGGTTGGCGCGGCACCGCGCTTGGGAACCTACGTTGCTGGTGGCGCCGCTGCCGTGCTGTCGGCAGGGGAGTATACCATCAATGCCAGCCCGTCTATTTCCGGCGCCTGCGCGACGGCCACACCAACCGCATCATTCGACGGCAACACCAACACCCAAGTAGCGCAAATCACCACGCTGAACGCGGGTGCCACGTGCGAGTTCAACTTTACGCTGCGCTATCAGCCTACCGATCCACTTCCGGTTGGCAACTACACGAACCACGCGTGGGGACGAGGGACTGGTGTGCTCTCGGGACGTTTGGAAATTGATCGCTCGCAAGATGGTGCGAACACCGACCCCGACAATGACGGAAACCCAGGCAACAACACCGTACCCACACCGTTGAATGCGGTGCTTGCCGCCGACGTCACCACGAGCGTGACGTTGCCCGGCACGGTGCCAGCAGGCCAACCTGTTGCCGCGACGGTTCGGTATGCCAACAACGGGCCGTATACGGCGCAAACGGTTGGGTACACGCTGACGTTCACGCCGAATCTCGCTGCGCTCACCTTCTCGAACTTGCCCGGTGGTGCAACGGCGACGTATGCACCGAGCACGGGCAGCGTCACGTTCACCGGAATGCCCACGACGCTCACACCGGGTCAGATCGCGAGCGGCGACGGGACGAATCCGATTCAAATCAGCTACACACAGAACGGCGTTGCGAACAGCACGATTACCAGTGGGATCTCGACCACCAGTAACGAAGGACAGAACCTCGGCCCGAACTCCGCTACGGCCACGGTCACTGGGCCGCTGATTGCTGACGTCACGACATCGTTGGCCTTCCCGGCGTCCGCCGACGCCGGCGTGCCAATCACGGGCACGGTGCTGTTTACCAACAACGGTCCTTCGATCGCGTCGGGTATGACATACTCCGTGACGCTGAATACGGGATTGACAGGCGTCAGCTTCGGCAATCTGCCCGGTGGTGCGACGGCGACGTACAACGGCACGACGGGCGTGGTGACGTTTGCCGGCATGCCGTCCACATTGGCGATGAACGCGATCGCCAGTGGTAATGGCACGTCTGGCATCGTGGTCAATTACACGCAGAATGCGGTGGCGAATAGTACGGTCTCCAGTGTCATTGGCACCTCGACCAGCCAAGGGGCGAACGTTGCCCCGGACAACGCGACGACCAACATCACCGGCAACTTGATTGCCGACGTCACGACATCATTGTCGTTCCCCGTGTCCGTCAACGCGGGCAATCCCGTAACGGGAACGATCATCTTCACGAACAACGGTCCGTCGGTGGCGTCTGGTATGACGTACACGATGACGCTCACGACTGGGCTCACCGGAGTTGTATTCGGTAACCTGCCCGCTGGTGCGACGGCGTCGTACAACCCAACGACCGGCCTCGTCACCTTCGCCGGTATGCCGGCAACGTTGAACGCCGCGCAGATCGCATCGGGGAACGGCACGAGTGGGATCACGTTGACCTACACGCAGCCCGGAACAGCGACGAGCACGATCACCAGCCAAATTGGAACGTCGACCAGTCAGGGCGTCAACGCCGCGCCTGACAATGCGATTGCCAACACCGGCGGCATCTTTATCGCCGATGTGCGCGCACAGGTGAGTTTCCCGACCACGGTGAACGCAGGACAGCCGGTGAGTGGAACGGTACGCTTTAGTAACGTCGGACCGTCTACCGCGGCCGCCGTTGGCTACACGTTCACGATGTCGACGGGCTTGACGGGTGTGACGTTTGGGAACTTGCCAGCTGGCGCGACGGCGAGCTACAACCCTACGACGGGTGCTGTCACGTTCGCCGGTATGCCAACCTCGCTCACGCCGTCGCAAGTGGCCTCGGGTGATGGGAGTACCGGCATCACCGTGAACTACACGCAGAATAGTGTTGCCAACACCACGAACACGGCGGTTATCACCACCACGACCAATCAAGGGGCGAACCTCGCGCCGGATACGGAATCAGCCACCGTCACTGGTGCTCTGATCGCCGATGTTACTACGTCGCTGGTGAACTTCCCGACGATGGTGTCGCCGGGCGGCGCGATCAGCGGACAACTGCTCTTCCGCAATGCAGGGCCGTCGATCGCGTCTGGCATGACCTACACGTCGACGATGACCGCGGGCCTCTCGGGCGTCGTCTTCGGCAACTTGCCAGGTGGCGCGACGGCATCCTATGCATCGGGTACCGGCCTCGTCACCTTCACCGGCATGCCCGCAACGCTTGCGCCAGGCGTGATCGCTTCGGGCAACGGGACAACGGGCATCAGCATCGCCTATACGCAGTTGGGTGTCCTCACGACAGTGACGTCGGCCATCGGCACGAGCACGAATCAAGGCGCCAATCTGCTGCCTGATACGGCACGGGTGAACATCACGGGGCTGATTCCTGCCGATCTCAGTGTCACGAAAACCACCGCGTTCACGCAGGTGGCACCAGGCGACACCATTCGTTACACCGTACGCTTCTCGAATAACGGACCCATCGCCCTTCCTGCCGGATCGATCATCGCCGATGATCCATCCTTTGGGCTGGCCCTTGTTGATGTCCGCTGCACGACGCTGGCCGGCAACTTGTGTACGACACCACCCGCCGTGTCTCAGCTGCGCAGCGGACATGCCATCGGCGCGATGGCGATCGGGAGTCGCTACGAGATCACCGTCACGGCAGTGGTCACCGCGCAGGTTGGTGAGACGATCGTGAATGCTGCGACCATTGATGTGCCGCCGGCATTCATCGATACGAACATGACGGACAACCGTGCGGTTGCCGGACCGCTACCGGTGCGCATCGCACCTGACCTGGCGTTGACGAAGAGTGTTCTCTCGCCGCTGGTTGCCGGTGGTACGGCGCGATACGGATTCACAGTGCGCAACGTGGGCAGTCTCACGGCCCCTGGTCCGATTACACTCACCGACCCGCTGCCCGCGGCGCTCACCTTCCGCAGCGCGACGGGCGCCGGGTGGAGCTGCGGTGCGGCCGCCCAACTTGTCACCTGTACGAACCCCGGGCCACTGACGCCTGGCGCAACGAGCACGTTCGAAATCGAAGTGGGCGTTGCGACATCTGCCACCGGCTCCATTCGCAATATTGCGCAGATCACCTCACCAGGCGATCCGCGATTCCCGAATGACACCAGCGACGTCGAGTCGCCAATCGTCATTGCGCCGGACCTGACGCTCGCAAAATCGATAAATACCGACACCCTGCGATACGGTGGCACGGCGATCTACTCGCTGGCCGTCACCAATATCGGTGGCGTTGCAACGGGTTCCACCATCAGTGTATTCGACACGCTGCCGGCAGGCTTGGTGCCGACCGCGGCCAGTGGCGCCGACTTTACCTGCACCATTGCAGGTCAGGTGGTAAGCTGCACCAGAACGACGCCGCTTGCGGTGAACGCATCGGTCACGATTGCCGTGACGGTGTCGGTCGCAAACACCTTCGCTGCGGGCGCGCCCGTTTCACTCACCAACTCGGCATGCGCTCGTGTGTTGGGCGATGCCAACAGCAACAACGATTGCGGACAGATCTCGACACCGATTTCTGGTCGTCGGGAAGCCGAACTCCATAAGGAGGTAGTGGGCACCTTCGCCGTCGGGCAGACGGGCACGTTCCGGTTGATCGTACGCAATCGTGGCACACTGCCACTGCTCGGACCGATCACCATGACCGACTCGTTGCCGAATGGCCTCACCTTTGGCTCGGCAAGTGGCACCGGCTGGACGTGCACGAACAGCGCAAACATTGTGTCATGCCTAAACGCCGGTCCGATCGCCGTGGGGGATAGTGCGACCGTTGCGCTCGTGGTGAATGTTGGCTCGCTGGCCATGCCAGAGGTGACCAACTGCGCGACGCTGCACGCTCCAAACACAGCGCTCGCAAACGGCGGCCGTTCATGTGCCGTCGCTCGTCCACGCAATGCGCCGGACTTGGCACTCGTGAAGACCGTGGCCAGCGATACGTTGCGCATCGGCGGCACGGCAACGTGGTCGTTGACCATCGCCAATCGTGGAGACGTTGCGACGTCGTCGGCAATCGTCATCACCGACTCGATGCCCGCAGCGCTTGCGCCGCTCACGGCCACCGGAGTTGATGCAACCTGTACCATCACGGGACAAGTCGTCCGTTGTGAGCGCGCTGCGCCATTGGCGCCGAACGCGAGCGCGACGATCACGATCACGTCTACGGTCCGTGCGTCCGCGGCTCTGGGAGCACTGACGAACACGGCGTGCGCGCGATCGGCGGAAGACCTGAACACCACGAATGACTGCGGCACCGTAACGACTCCCATCGGTGGACGTCGTGAGGCCTCGTTGCGGAAGGAAGCGTTCGGCGAGTATATCGTCGGCGAAAAGGGCAACTTCCGGCTCTGGCTGCGGAACACGGGTACCGTGCCCTTGGCCGGTCCGCTGGTGATCACCGACTCGCTGCCGGCTGGCCTCTCCTTCGCGTCTGCCACGGGCAGCGAGTGGACGTGTTCTTCGTCCGCGAACGTTGTGCGTTGCGAGCGCAGCACCGCGTTGGCGGTCGGCGACAGTAGCGCCGTGGCGTTGCAGACCTCTATTACCGCGGCAGCGGTACCCGAGGTGACGAATTGCGCGACGGCATCGGTGGCCGGCGGCGCGATCCTCGCGAACAATGGCCGCAGCTGCGCCACTGTGCGTCCGACGGCCGACTATCGCCTGGTGTTGGAGCTCACCACGCCGCGCTACCAGCGCGAGCTCGGTGAGGTGCCGGACTTCACGGTCTTGGTGCGCAACACCGGACGGAGCCCGCTACAAAATGTGATCGTGTCGAACCTCTTGCCGAACGGCTTTACGTACGTGGCGGGTAGTAGCGCACGTGGTGGCCGCCCAGATGCAGCCAACCGCTCGCGGATTGCTGATCCGAGCGGCGGCGTGGGACCGACCATCAGTTGGCCGATCGGCGACATGGCGCCCGGCCAGGTCATTCGTATCGACTACCGCGCCGTGATTCGCACCGGAGCAAGCTTCAATATCGACAATATCACGCGGTCGTTGGCGGTGTCGGACGCGCCGGGTCTTCGTGTCGAGTCGAACACGGCAACGGTGCCGATCAAACTGGAGCGCGGCGTCTTTGAGACTCGCGGTATCATCGCTGGCAAGATCTACGTGCAGTGCGACTGCGACAGCATTCCGGGACAAGGAAACGGCGAAGTGGGGATCCCCGGTGTGCGTGTGGTCTTGGAAGACGGGACGGGGGCGATCACCGACTCCGAAGGCAAATACAACATCATCAATGTGCGCGCAGGCATGCACGTGGTGAAGGTCGATTGGACCACGCTTCCGGAAGGTGCGACACTGGTTGTGTTGAATACCCGCAACGCTGGCGATGCGTACTCACGCTTCGTCGACTTGAAGGTCGGTGAACTGCATCGTGCGGACTTTGCCGAGGGCTCGCGTTCCGAGTCCGTACTCGCGTCTGTCCTAGCGCGTCGTCGCCAGGGTGAAGTGGGAGCGGCGAGTGATAGCGGGCGCATGGCGTCGGCCATGATCACCCCGCTGACCATGTCGGCCACGGGCATCACCACCACCATCGCACCGTTGACCACAACGGCGCCGACGACATCGGTGTTCACGCCGCTGGCCGTCCCGAACGCCTTGCACGATGGAAACAGCAATTTGCCGGCGTCACCGGTTCGCGCGGCGGCTGCACTTGCGGGGCAGCCGAGTGATTCGGGTGCCGGGCGTTCGCAACGCGAGCTGTTGGCGGCGATCAGTCCAGTGGACGGTCGCCAGCTGGTACCGGCCCCACGTCCGTTCCTCGCGGCAGGCTTGTTGCAGGCGCGGGTAGATCTGCGCCAGCTCAGCCGTGGTGGCCTGAACCTGTCGAGCATCGACGATGGATTCGAAGGATCGCTGCGCGACATGGCATTTACCCGTGACAGCGGCCGCGTGCGCGGTGGCGCGCGCGGAGCGTTGATGATGAAGGGCGAAGTGAAGGGCGCTGGATTGCTCACGTTGGCTTTCGATTCCGAGTGGGATCGCGAACGGACCCAGTTCCGCGATATCACGCCGGATCAGGGCTTCCCGATGTTCGGGGATGCCTCGCTCCGCGAGTTCGATGCGCAGAGTCAGCAACGCATCTATGCGCGTCTGGATCGGGGGGCATCATTCCTCCGCTACGGCGACTTCGCAACGCCGCGCGCCGACGACCGCCGTATGCTGCTCGCCTACGACCGCAGCATGACGGGTCTTACATATCACGCCGAAGGGACGCGCGCCGTGTTCAACGGATTTTTCAGCCGCAACGGCATACGCCAGACGGTTGATGAGTTGCGCGGACGTGGCCTGTCGGGACCATACTACCTGACGCAGCCGAATGCGGTGATCAACAGTGAACGCGTCGAAATTGTGACGCGCGACCGCAACCAGCCGGCCGTCATCCTGCGCACGCAGCCGATGGCTCGCTTTGCGGAGTACACGATCGAACCGCTAACGGGACGCTTGCTCTTCCGCGCCCCCGTGCCGAGTCTGGACGCCAATCTCAACCCGGTGACCATCCGCGTGAGCTACGAAGTCGCACAGGGAGGCGCACAGTTCAACACCTACGGCGGCGATGGTCGGGTCCGCGTGGGTTCGCGTCTCGAACTCGGTGCGTTCGCCGTCCGCGACGAAAATCCGATCGACGAACAAACACTACTAGGCGTGAGTGCCACCGCGATGCTGAGTAGCTCAACGGCGTTGCTGGGCGAGTTCGCCCGTACCGAAACTGGTGTCCAAGCACAAACGGGCGATGCGTGGCGGGTTGAAGTCCGTCATCAGGCGGCGCGCATCGAAGCACGTCTGTTCGCGATGCAGGGCGACACCGCCTTCGCCAATCGTTCGTCCACCTTTGTTGGTGGGCGCGAGGAGTACGGTGCGCGTATCAGTACCGTGCTGAACGCGAATACACGTTTGCTCGGCGAAGCATTGCACACCGCCGACGTTCGTACGGATGGCCGCCGTGATGGCGCGTTGTTGGCGATCGAGCGCCGGTTGTCGAAGCGGGTGACCGCAGAGATCGGGTATCGGTGGGCCGACGAGAACGGTGCTTCGGTCACGCCCATACTGCCGGGCAGCGCTGGCGGTTTGTTTGGCGGCACGAGCAATAACGTTGGACAAGGGCTCACGCCACTCTCCTTCAGCGCCGCGCGTGCACGCCTCACGGCGCGAGTGCCCGGCAGCGATCGCTCGTCGGTGTTCGGTGAATACGAATACGGGCTCGATGCAAGTGATGCCCGTCGCGGCGCCATTGGCGGCGAATATCTCTTGTTGGACAAGGCACGACTCTACTTGCGCCATGAGTGGTTGAGTTCGCAGTCTGGTCCGTACGCACTGGGCGAGAATCGCGATCAACAGAACACGGTCTTCGGCATCGATATGGAGATGATCCGCAACAGTCAGATCTTCTCCGAGTATCGCGCGCGTGATGCCTTTAACGGTCGCGACGCGGAGGCATCGATTGGCTTGCGGAATCGCTGGATGCTCAAGCCTGGAATCCTTGCCAACACCACGTTTGAACGTGTCTCACCGTTGGCCGGTAGTGAAACAGGTCGTGCGTTCGCCGCCACCGGGGCCATGGAGTTCACACAGTCTCCGCTGTGGAAGGGGAGTACGCGCCTTGAATGGCGTACCACACCACTGGGCGATAACCTCCTCGGCTCGTTGGGATACGCGCGCAAGCTGAGTCGCGACTGGACGATGTTAGGGCGCACTCTCTGGGATCAGATGAATAGTGACCAACTCCGGGGACGCACGCAGGTCGGCTTCGCGTGGCGCGAGACGGATCGCAATCGGATCAATGCGTTGTTCCGCGTTGAGAACCGCTTGGATCGTACCGACGCCACCGGGAATCCAACGACCCGCACGATTGCCAATATCGCGGCCGCATTGATCAACATGCAGCCGAAGCCTTCACTCACGTTGTCGGCGCGGTACGCGGCGAAACGTGCGACGGACACGCGTGATGGCATCGCGACGTCGAGCACTGCGCATCTGATGATGGGACGGGTCATCACCGATCTGTCGACGCGCTTTGACCTCGGGTTGATCGGCAGTGTGCTCGGGAATGGCTCTTTCAGTGAGCGCCGCTATGGAGTGGGTGCAGAAGTCGGCGCGGTGCTGATGCGTAATCTGCGACTCGCAGTAGGCTACAACCTCTTCGGATTTACCGATCGCGACTTTGAGTCGCTTGGATATACACAGCGGGGCCCATACGTCGAATTCGGCTTCAAGTTCGACGAAGGCATCCTGAACGCTGGGAAAAAGGACTAACCGATGCGTCGTAATCAATGCTGTCAGCGGCCGGCCGTGCTATGTGCCGTGGCTTTTGCACTTGTCTGCGTCCCAGCGATCGGGGCGCAGACCAGCGCCACTGTCGCCGCACGTCGCGATCGGGTCACCGATGCAATCATCGCGCGTGATCTTGCGCGCTTCGACTCGCTCGTGCAACGGGCACCGTCGGCACGCTCTGCGGCGATCATCGGCCTCGCGCGCGAAGCCTACGAGCGCAACGACGGCACAGACCTTTCGTCCGTGCTGATGGGATACGCTACGCAGCAAGCGCCAACGCCGTCGCTACGCGGTCGTCGCGCGGATCTCTGGGCGCTGGTTGACTCCGTCGCGCAGCGCGGAAATTTGACAGACGCCTCACGCACGCAGCTGGTGGCGCTGGAAACGGCGCTGATTCGAGCCAACAGCCCTGTACTCGGCGCTCCGTCGTGTGCCGCGTGGGAACAACGAGCAGCGTCGATCGCGAGCACGCTGCGCGTCCCGCCACCGGTCGTCGCGTCGACGCCGGTGACAGCACCGGCGCCAGTGGTCGCGCCCGTGCTTCCGGTCACTCCGAAGGTGCTGCGCGCGGTTCCCAGTCGGGTGCACTTCGCGTACGACAAGTCGCTCCTCGCGCCCGCGTCGCGCGGCGTGCTGGACGCGTTGGTGGATTCGTTGACCGCGTACCCGGACGTGAAGATCTTCCTTGAGGGGCATACGGATCCGCGTGGCAGTGTCGAATACAACATCGGCCTTTCCAAACGTCGCGTGACCGCCGTCCATGATTATCTCATCTCCAAAGGACTGAGCGCCGCGCGCTTCACTACGGCAGCACTCGGCAAATCCCAGCTGGAAACCGCATCGAGCGGCCTGCGAGATCTCGCGCGCAATCGCCGCGTCACCTTGCGATACGTTGGGCCGGATGGACGCGAGATCCCGACCATTGTGCAGTTAGACGACCTGCAGATCGAGCAGCGGAAGCGCTAATCCGTCCGCTCAAGTGGTGGCCACGACGCACCGGGCGCTCAACTAGGTCAGCACGCCCGGAACGTTGGGGATGGTACGTTGCTTCACCGACCACAAGAGGACGGCGATGGCGAGGCCGCTGATACCGACGCCAATGGTCAACCAGCGAATCGACACCGATTGAAGTCGAGTACGATCGATGTTGGTCAGGATCACTCGCTGGTCCTTGTCCGAGGTGAGCATCCACTCGGCCCCGCTCTTTGAGCCCGACCGTGTGAGGACTCCGCGGACATACACGCTATCACCGACGTGAAGCCGATCCTCAATGGTCGGCTTCACGCGCTTGTAGCCAAGTCGTGACTGCCCCATCGTCACATTGCTGTGGTGCGTGTCCACGCGAAATCCGACCGGGTCAATCGTGAGAGCGCCGCTGGCGTCTCGGATGACAAACTGATCCTCCGAGGTCAGCCGACTTCGCGCCTTTGCGTTTGAGTAGTTAAGTACGCGATCAAACCAGAGGCACGACTGCTTTGAGAACGGAGCTACCAGTTCACGCGCTCCAGGACGCAACTCGAGAATGCCGTTGACGGCCACAGTCTGATCATCGAGGGAGCTCGCTCCGTTTTGCAACGCATCCGAGATCGTCACTGTTGGCTGATCGATGCGCGCGCGTAGGTCGAGCCACTGGCGCACGCTCGTTAGCGGCAACCAGGCGGCGATGAGGAGGAGACCGCTGATAAACAGGGGATAGAGCACGGTGGGCAGTTCCCGCACAAACGCCCCTGTGCGAACGCGTCGACGATCGCGCTGGAGCTGCCCTAGACGGTCGATCACCTCGTTCGAGGTGTCATCGGTCGATCGATCTACTTCTAGGAGCAGCTGCGCAGGCACCGCCCACTCGGGCCACGACACGGCCAGTCGTGTAGCAATCTCCTTGGCTTGCGCGCGAGCGCGCGAGGCATCATCCGCCCGATCCTCTGCGTGCGCGACGCGAAGTTCACCGAGCGCGATCCACGCCTCCAGCGCCTCAGACTCCGCCGGCGCGAACACATGTTCTCGGGCAGCCGTCTCAAAGATGGTCTTCGCTTCCGTCAACTCGCCGAGTTCTAGCAGCTCGCGGACCAGCTGCTCGACGTAGAGTGGGTCGGCACGACACTCGTCGAGGTGTGCGCGAAGCTGCGTCGCGCGCGAATCGCGCGCGGCAGACGAAGCGTTCGTCGACTGGAGACGCTCCAAGTAACTCAGGCAGCGCGGCGATGCGGTGGGTCGCGCGCGTTGCAGTCGCGCATCGTGTTGCTGGGCGCCCCATGCCCCTACGAGGGCGATGAGGAGAGCGACGGCAAAGAGTAGGGTCGGGCTGGCGGTGCGCATACCGCCAAAAAAGCGTCGCGGTTGCGCGCTCCGCTAGCTGCTGCTGCCGGCGAGCGCCGCTTCGCCGTGCATCTGGCGTGCGGTTTCCGCGACATCAGCGCTCCATCCGCTCGACTGCTCGTCCTCGGTAGGTGCAGTGCGACTCACCTCGGCGCGTGCGATCAGCTGCCCGAAGGCGTCCACCATTTCGCGGTCGATTTCGACGCCGGCGAGTTCTTTCAAGAGCCCCATCGTGCGCTCTTGGCTCCACGCATCACGATACGGGCGCTTGGTGCTCAGGGCGTCGAACAGGTCGCACACGTGGACCAGTCGGCTGGCGTAGTGGCATCGCCGCTGCCATCGGTTGCCGGGATAACCGCCGCGACCGTTGTCCCAGATATGATGTTCGTAGGCAACGGCAATGGCCAGCTCATTTCCACGCGACCGTTCGCTGAGAATCTTCGCGCCCTCCGTTGGATGCGCGCGCATGAATGCGAACTCGGCGTCCGTGAGCTTTCCGGGTTTCACCAAGATTTCTGTTGGGACGCGGACCTTGCCGATGTCATGAAGCAGCGCCGCCGTGCCGATCGCCCGCGCATCTTTCGACGGGAGCCCGAGCTGTTCCGCGAGACCGATCGAGAGCATCGACACATTGCACGAGTGGACCGTCGTGTACTGATCGTACGTCTTGATGTCGAGCAAGGGCATCACGAGGTGCTGTTCTCGGTGCATGGCCATCGCGAGCGAATGCACGACCGCCTCGACTTCGGCCATGGGGATGTGCCCGCCGGAGGCGATTTCATCGTGGATCCAGCGCACGGCCGACGTCTCTTCGGACATCGGCAGCTGCGCCATCGCATCGAGCAAGTCGCCCGTCTCTTCCGCGATCACATCCTCATTGCCCGCGACGCCTAACGGGCCGAAGCGGAAGGACCGCATGGCGATCGAGACGTGCTGCACGTCGTGCGACGCCAATCGGGTGTGCAGTTCGCTGATCAGCAGTTCGACGTCATCCGCCGTCAACGGCGGAACGGCATCGAATTCCAGCCGCTGGATCCCCGCCGCCGCAAAACGCGGCCCCCATTCCCAGCCGCGGAGTTCAGCGAGGACGCGCGACCCAACGATGACGCGGTTGTCGAGGAAGGACAAGCGGAGCGTTTGGCGGTCGCGTAGCAAACGACTCAAGGCAATGAACACCTTATCGCGCGCTGCCGTCCGCACCGGATGTCCATCGGCATAGAGCGTGTGCGAGGCCATGGCCTGCCCAAGCGTCGTCAGGAACAACACGATCGGATTCATGGTCATGCGGCACTCGGGGTTCGGGACGACTCACCAAGCGCAGCACGTCGGACGCGCGGGTCGCGATCTCGCGAGCCCACGTCGAGTACGGCCCGGCTCTGCGCATCCGTCCCATAACGCAGCGCGAGCACTTCGAGGGCGGCGAGCATCGTCGGTTTGGTGTCCGTGAGGACCAGTCGGCGCATCAGCCACGTCTTCTTTGAAGTCAGCGCGAGCAGTGCGTCGCGGATTGTTGGCGTGGCGGGGACCTCCCCGAGCGCGCGGACGGCGCGAGCGACAAGCGCTTCAGAGCGACCACTCGACTGCACGAAGCTCAAGAGCCGTCGGCCCAAGTCCGCTGAGAGCGACGCGCGCTCATTCGGTGCAACGTCGGAGGTGATCAATTCGATCGCGATCCCAATGACGCGCTCACTGCTGTCGTCGAGCACGTGCCGGATCGCCGCGTCGCGCGCGCTGTTGTCGGCCACCAGCAGTCGCAGCGCTTCGACGCGGACCTGCTCGTGCTGGTGATTGAGGAACTTGAACAACGTCTTCACCGGCGACTCGACGGTCTCGCCATCGGTCGAAGCGGTATCTCGCAAAAGTGCGAGCAAGTTGCGCACGAAGTACCACGGCGCACCATCCAACCGTCGCACAAGCTGCGGCGCCAACGAAGCACCGTATTCTCGCAACCGATCGTACACCAGTCGGCGCGTCGTCCGTCCGTCGGCGTCACGCAAGATGTCGAGGAGTACCTCACTGGCCCGCTGATCCAAGGACGACAAGAGCGCGCGGGCAACGCTTTGATCGAGTGGATCGCGAAGGAGCACCGATCGAATCGCTTCTGGTGAAACAATGAGCTCTTGCAAGGCCGCCGCCGCCGTACGACCAGGCGCGTCATCAACCCATTGCAAAAGCTCCGCGACCCGACCTTCCTCGAGCATCTGCCGCGCGGCCTCGGTCGCGTCGTCGCTGAGAATGTCAATTTCTAACGCGATCTGCACGATGCGCGCTGTGCCCGGATCGTCCATCGGTCCGCCTCCAAGTCGGACGTATGCTCGGCGCTCCCCGGTCCCGGAGCGCGCATGCCCGACGCGGCCGCGGTGGCGCGCGGCGTCTACAAGCCCCGACGTCCCCAGGCGTCGCCGCTCTTTCGCT
>JAGNMU010000386.1 GCA_017991005.1 Gemmatimonadaceae bacterium
CGGGACCGCTCGCGCCGATCGCGGTCACGCTCGGCACCGTCGAATCACGCGCGATTTCCCCCGGGATCTTCGGCATCGGGACCGTGGAACCGCGCTTCACCTACCGCGTCGGACCGACCATCGCGGGCCGCGTGCAGCGGGTCCTGGTGGATGTCGGCGACCGCGTCACGGCGGGTCAGCTGATCGGGGAGATGGACGCGGTAGACCTCGATGAACGAATACGCGCACAGGATGCCACGCTGCTCCGCAGCCGCGCCGCCCTCGATGACGCCCAGACCCGTGAGGCGTACGCGCAGACCGAGGCCCGCCGTTACGAGCAGCTCATCGTTGTGCGCGCCACCAGTCGGGAGATCGTCGCAGCCCGACAGGATGCCGCTCAGCGATCAGTCACGGCTGTACAGGCGGCGCAAGCTGAGGTGGCTCGCACCCAGGCCGAGCGTAATGCGGTGGTGGCACAACGCCAGAATCTCCGTCTGATCGCGCCAGTCGATGGTGTGGTCGCGAGCCGCGACGTGGAACCCGGCACCACGGTCGTGGCCGGACAGATGGTGCTCGAGATCATTGATCCGCGCAGTCTGTGGGTGAATGTCCGGTTTGACCAAGGCGATGCGACCGGGCTGCGATCGGAACTGCCGGCGACGGTTGTGCTGCGCTCGCGCCAGGGCGCGAGCGTGGCGGGGCGCGTGCAGCGCGTCGAACCGCGGGCGGACGCCGTCACAGAGGAAGCGCTCGCCAAGATCGCGTTTGGAACGCTACCCGCTCCAGTGCCGGCCATCGGCGAACTCGCCGAGGTCACTATCACTCTCCCCGCCCAGCCCGCTGGGACGGTGATACCGAATGCGGCGATCCATCGAGTGGACGGCACAATAGGTGTGTGGCAAGTCGTCGACGGCGACCTGCGCTTTACCCCCGTCACGCTCGGCGCGAGCGATGCCGCCGGGCAGGTGCAAGTTCTTACGGGCCTCGAGTCCGGTGATCGGATCGTGGTCTACAGCGCCCGCTTGCTGAGCGCGCGGAGTCGCATTACCGTCGTCGACCGAATTCCCGGTGTCGTGCCGTGATCAGTCTGGCGGGTCGTGACATTCTCCACGACGGCCCGAAGTTCGCGCTGACGGGTCTCGGGCTTGGACTCCTGATCGGCGTGACACTCAGCATGGCCGGCGTGTATCGCGGCATGGTTGCCGACGGACGCGCGCTGCTGGACAACAGCGGCGCCGAGCTCTGGGTGGTCCAGCAGGAGACTCTTGGGCCGTACGCCGAACCGTCGAGCCTCTATGACGACGCGTATCGCAGCGTACAGAGCGTGCCCGGTGTCGCGCTGGCGGCGAATGTCACGTACCTGACCATGCAGGTGCGCGGCGGTCGGGGCGACGTACGTGCGATGGTCGTCGGCATCGCGCCGGGTCCGGCGGGGACACCGGGATGGCCCCCATATCTGATCGCTGGCAGACAAGTCACGCGCAGTCACTACGAAGCGGTAGCGGATCTCGCCTCAGGCTTCCGCCTCGGTGACCGTATTGCGATTCGCCGTCACGAGTACACCGTGGTCGGGTTGACGAGACGCATGGTGTCGTCCGGCGGCGATCCGATGGTGTTCATTCCGCTCAAGGACGCGCAGGATGCGCAGTTTCTGAAGGACAACGATGCGATTCTGCAGGGCCGTCGACGCACGGAGCAGAATCCCACGTTTACTCGCCCCGGCTCGCCCGGTGTGCTCGACGCGGTGATCGCGTCGCAAAGCCGAAGCCGTTCGGTCAACGCAGTGCTGGTGACGCTGCAGCCGGGGCGACGCCCCGCCGACGTCGCGACGCTGATTGCCCGCTGGAAGCGTCTTACCGTCTACACCAGGGCGCAGATGGAGGAGATTCTCGTCGGCAAGTTGATTGCCACGTCGGCCAAGCAGATCGGGATGTTTCTGGTGATCCTCTCCATCGTGAGTGCCGCCATCGTGGCGTTCATCATCTACACGATGACGCTCGGCAAAATCCGAGAGATCGCCGTCCTGAAACTCATCGGCACGAAGAACGGCACGATCGCCGGGATGATCATGCAACAGGCGATGGCCCTCGGCCTGATCGGATTCGTCGTCGGCAAGATTGCTGCGACGTTCTGGGCGCCCTTCTTCCCGAAGTACGTACTGCTGATGCCGACCGACTCGCTAGTCGGCTTCTTCGTGGTGATGATGATCTGCGTGTTGGCCAGCCTGATCGCCATTCGCGCCGCACTGCGCGTCGATCCGGCGGAAGCCATTGGAGGATGACATGACGCTTCCTGTGCACCGCAACGGCATTGTGATCGAAGGTCTCACCAAGCGCTACGGCAGCGGCGACACGGCGGTCGACGCGCTCAAGGGCGTCGACATGTATGTCGCACCCGGCGAAGTCATCGGCCTGATCGGTCCGTCGGGTAGTGGCAAGTCGACGCTGCTCAAGTGCCTCGGTGCCGTGATCGAACCGACGGCGGGGCGCATGACGCTCGGCCACGACGTGATCTACGACAACGGCTGGAAGATCGACGACTTGCGCGCGTTACGTCGCGACCGCATCGGTTTTGTCTTTCAAGCGCCATACCTGATTCCGTTTCTCGACGTCACGGACAATGTCGCGTTGATCCCCATGTTGGCCGGCCTGCCCAACCGCGAAGCGCGATTGCGCGCCGTGGAGCTGTTGGGCGCCCTGGATGTGGCACATCGAGCGTCGGCGATGCCATCGCAGCTCTCCGGTGGCGAGCAACAGCGCGTCTCGATTGCGCGCGCGCTCGTAAGCCGGCCGCCGGTCATCCTCGCGGACGAACCGACCGCACCACTCGACAGTGAGCGCGCACTGGCGGTCATCCGCATTCTCCACGAAATGGCCCACCGCTTCCAGACCGCGGTGATCGTGGTGACGCACGACGAAAAGATCATTCCCACCTTCAAGCGGATGTACCACATTCGCGACGGACGAACCCATGAAGAGGTTGGCGAGGGCCGAGAAATTGACGGACCGAGCAATGTGTAGCGCGCACTGGAGCCGAACGGCGGCCTTCACTGTGCTGCTTGGCGGATGCGCGGTCGGACCAGCCTATGTGCGCCCGCCTGCGCCCGGCGAGGGGCCGCGCGTCGCGACCGCCGTCACCATCAGCGATCACTGGTGGCTGGTATTCGGCTCACGCGCACTCGACTCCCTCATCGTGAACGCGTTGGAGGCGAGTCCAACGATCGCCTCAGCCGATGCCACGCTGCGCCAGGCCGAGTCATTGTTCGCGGCCCAGTCGGGGTCCACGCGCTATCCAGTGGTGGATGGATCACTCACTGCACAACGGCAGCAGTTCAACCCGGCGACCTTGGGTCAGAACTTGCCGCCACGTGAGTTCAGCCTCTTCAACGCCACCGTCAGTGTTCGCTACCGGCTCGACGTTGCCGGTGCGAACCGACGGGCCCTCGAGGCATTGGCCGCGCGCACCGACTATCGACGCTACCAGCTGCACGCTGCCCAACTCTCCCTCGCCGCCGCAATTGCGGGGACCGCGGTGAGCCAAGCGAAATTGGCCGCCCAACTGACGGTGATGGAGTCGATGGCACGGATCGACGACGAACAGCGCTTGATCATGCGGGACCGCGTGCGCCTCGGCGCGTCATCACCCGACGAGCTGCAGGCCCTCGAGCGACAGAGGGAGTCGGCACTCGCGGCGCTTCCGCTTCAGCGGAAACTGCTGCAACAGAATCGGCATCTCCTCGCGACGCTCGTTGGCCGCGTTCCCGACGATCGAACAATGCCGTCGTTCACGATGGCCGATCTGTCGTTGGCGGGCGCCATGCCGACGGTCGTCCCGTCGGAGTCGGTGAGAGGCCGTCCGGATATTCTTGCGGCAGAGGCGTTGATGCAGGCGGCCAACGCCGACTATGGCGTGGCCGTCGCCAAGCGCTACCCCCAGCTGAACCTGAGTGCAAATCTGGGTTCGCAGGCATTGACCGCCGGCGCGTTGTTCGGCGGGGGATCGGCGATCTGGAGTGTGGTTGGACAACTTACGCAGCCGCTACTAAATCGCGGGCTCTCGGCCGAACGGCGTGCGGCACTCGCCGGATTCGATGCGACCGCCGCCAATTACCAGGCAGTGATTCTGGGTGCGCTGCGCGAGATGGCCGATGTGCTGACCGCGCTGGAGTCCGACCGCCAGTCGATCGCGGCTCTGGCGCGCGCGGACACCGCACTGCAAACGGTGCTCGTATCAGAGCGACGGCGCTATGCGCTCGGCGCATCCAGTTACCAGCAAGTCCTCACCCTCGAACAGCAGGCAGAGCAGCAGCGCGCGACGCTGATTGCCGCGCAGGCGCAGCACCTGTTGGATGCGGTAACGCTCTTTCAGGCACTCGGAGGCGGCGGGGCCTTTCCGCCGCCTGAAACGCGCCCGTGACCGGGTTTCGTTGGGCGGCAGCAGCGCCCAGTCAAATGGGTGGGCGAACGTTTTCAGGGTGCGAAACCTGCTGGATGAAGGGCTTCGGCTATGGTGACTGGGCACCTCAGCAGCCGCTCACACTGCAGACGATCATGCCGGTGGCTTCGGTGACCAAGCC
>JAGNMU010000387.1 GCA_017991005.1 Gemmatimonadaceae bacterium
GATGGACGCCGCGACGGTCGCGCGCGTGTTCGATCCGTTCTTCAGCACCAAGTTCACCGGTCGCGGACTTGGACTGGCGGCCACCCTCGGCATCATGCGCTCACACAGCGGTGCGATCCGCGTCTACAGCGAGGTGTCCAAGGGCACGTCGTTCTGTCTCTACTTCCCCGCCAGCACGCGCACACCCGTACCGGTCCCCGCACCTCCGTCAGCGCAGTGGACCAGCACCGGCCAGGTACTGGTGGTGGACGATGAGCCCAGTGTGCGCGCCGTTACGACGGCGTTGTTGACGCGCCGTGGTTTTTCGGTGACCACGGCCCAAGACGGCAATGCGGCGGTCGCGCTCTTTCGCGAGGCTCCCGAGCGGTACACGCTCGTACTGCTCGACATGACGATGCCGGGCATGGACGGCGCGGAGACGTTCCGCACGCTGCGCGAGATCCGCGACGATGTGCACGTGTTGCTGATGAGCGGCTACAACGAGCAGGAAGTGACGCGATTGTTCGTCGGACGCGGCCTGGCTGGGTTTCTGCAAAAGCCGTTTCGCGCCGACGAACTCTACGACAAGATCGCGCGGGTCCTCAGCATCTAACCCTCGGGTCAGTCGCCTCCGACCGGGACCGGTTCAAAACTGCCCTGCACCTCGCGAGCGGGCTTGGCGCGCAGTTCTCGATTGCGCAGGCCGTCGAGATACGTGTAGACGACCGGCGTCACGTAGAGCGTGATGAGCTGCGAGAACGCCAAACCGCCAACCACGGCCAGTCCGAGTGGCTGCCGCGATTCGGCGCCAGCGCCGAATCCTACCGCGATCGGCAACGTGCCCATGAGCGCCGCGGCGGTGGTCATCATGATCGGGCGGAAACGCACGCGCGCCGCTTCGACGATGGCTTCGGTCGGTGACATCCCCCGATCGCGCTCCGCTTCAATCGCAAAGTCGATCATCATGATGGCGTTCTTCTTCACCAGGCCGATCAGCATGATCACCCCGACATACGCATAGACGCTGAGATCCTTGCCGAAGATGAGCAGCGTGGCGAGAGCGCCGACCGCCGCAAACGGCAGCCCCGAGAGAATCGTCAGCGGATGGATGTAGCTCTCGTACAGAATCCCGAGCACCACGTAGATGACGAAGATGGCCACGACGAGCAGCGCTAGCAGGCCGCTTTGTGCCTGGGCAAATGCTTGTGTGTCTCCGGAAAGGATCGCGTTCACATCGGACGGCAACGTGTTGCGCGCTTCGCGGGTCACGGCTTCAACCGCCGTGCCCAGCGCCACACCGGCGCGCAGGTTATACGAGATCGTCACGGCGGGCAGTTGGCCGTTGTGCTGAATGGACTGCGGCCCGACCCCCTTGGTGAACCGTGCAACCGACCCCAGCGGAATCAGATTGCCCGTCTGCGAACGAACAAAGAGCTGGCTGAGCGCCGTGGGATCACGTTGGTATTCCGGTTTGAGCTCCATGATCACCCAGTACTGGTTGGTCTGGGTGTAGATCGTGGAGATCTGGCGTGAGCCGAACGAGTTGTAGAGCGCCTGCTCGATCTGAAGCGCGGTCACGCCCAGCGTCGATGCACGTTCGCGATCGATCTCAACGCCCACCTGTGGATTCCCCACCTGCAGATCGCTCGAGATGCCTTCGATTTCTGGCAGCTCGCGCATGCGCTGCTCGAGCGCGCGGCCGGCGGTGTACAGCTGTGCGATGTCCGATCCCTGCAGCGACACCTGATACGAACTGTTGCCGCGACGTCCACCGATGTTGATCGGAGGTGGATTGCGGAAGAAGACCTGCACGCCGGGTACGCGCGACGTGGCGCGCGTCAGGTTGCGCATGATCTCATCGACATGCGGCCGCTCACCGCGTGGCTTGAGCGTCATCTGCAACCGGCCGTTGTTACTGCCGCCGAACCCGCCGCCCACCGATGCGAGGACGAACGCCACGTTGGTGTCATTGCGGACGATTTCGGCGACCACGCGCATCTTGGCGACCATCGCGTCGTACCCGATGCCTTCAGGACCTTCCACCGATCCCGACAGACGACCGGTGTCTTCCGAAGGAATGAAGCCCTTGGGAATGATCATGAACAACACCACGGTCAGCACGAGCATGGACGCACCGAACAACATCGTCCAGCCGCGGTGGCGCATCACCCAGCCCAGCGAATTCACGTAGCCACGCTCGCTCGCCTGATAAATGCGCTCGACCGACCGCCACTTCCCTTCGGTGCTGGCGTGCCCTTCGCCCTCGCGCAGGAACTTCGCGCACAACATCGGTGTGAGCGTGAGCGAGATGAAACCGGACACGAGAATGGCGACACCGATCGTCACCGCGAATTCGCGGAACAGGCGGCCGACGAGACCCGGCATGAACAGCAGTGGGATGAACACCGCCACCAGCGACAGCGTCATCGACAGAATCGTGAAGCTGATTTCCTTGGAGCCGTCGAGCGCCGCTTGCAGTGGCTTTTTGCCCATCTCCAGGTGTCGCACCACGTTCTCGAGCATCACGATGGCGTCGTCGACCACAAACCCGACCGCCAGCGTGAGCGCCATCAATGACAGATTGTCGAGACTGTAGTTGAGCGCCCACATCACGCAGCAGGTGCCGATGAGCGAGAACGGGAGTGCCAGCGACGGGATGATGGTGGCCCGCACATTTCGCAGGAACAGGAAGATCACCATGATGACGAGGAACAGCGTCAACAGCATGGTGAACTTCACATCGTTCACCGACTCTTCGATGGAGTCGGCTTTGTCGTAGATCTTCTCGACACGAATGCTCTGCGGCAACTGCGGTTTGAGCTCTTCGAGCTCGCGCTTCACGCCTTCTGAGACCTCGACCGTGTTCACGCCCGGCTGCCGGATGATGGCAAGCGAGATGTTGCCACGGCCGTTCAGTTCGCTCATGCCGCGCTGATTCTGCACGTCGTCCATGACGTTGCCGAGATCACCCAACCGCACGGGCGCGTTGTTGCGATAGGCGACCACCAGTTGCCGATACTGCGCGGCGCTCTTGAGCTGCCCGCTCGCTTGCACGGTGAACGACTGATTCGGGCCCATCAGCACGCCGCCCGGCAGATTCGAGTTCCCATTCTGCACGGCCTGCTGCACTTCGTCGATGCCGATGCCACGGGCGACCAGCGCACCCGGCTCGAGCTGAATGCGCACGGCGTACTTGGCCGATCCGTACACCTGCACCTGAGCCACACCCGACACCGTGGACAACCGCTGCCCGACAAACGTTTCGACATACTCGTTCAGCTCCGTCCGTGTCATCTGGTCGGTGCTGAAGCTGTACATCGCGATCGGCTGATCGGCCGCATTCGCCTTGTTGTACGACGGCGGCTGAATGCCCTGCGGCAACTGGCGCAGCGTCTTGGAGATCGCCGACTGCACGTCGGCCGCCGCCTTGTCGATGTCGCGTTCGAGATTGAACTGCAACGTGACGTTGGTGCTGCCCTGCGAACTGCTCGACGTGATGTTGTCGATGCCCGAGATGGTCGAGAACTGCTGCTCGAGCGGCGTGGCCACCGATGTGGCCATCACTTCGGGGCTCGCGCCCGGGAGCGACGCGTTCACCGTGATCGTCGGATAGTCGATCGTCGGCAGGTCGCTCACGGGCAAGCCGCGATACGCAATGATGCCGAAGACGAGAATGCCGATCATGACCAGTGAGGTCATGACCGGCCGCTTGATCCAGATGGCGCTCATGTTCACGGCGTTTTCTCCTTGGGCGTCGCACCGCTGTCGCGGCCGCCGGCGGCTCCGCCCGATCGTCCGGCGCGTCCACCGCGTCCGCCGCCAGCCGGCGCGGCGGTGCGCAGTTCAACCTTCGCGCCATCGGACAGGCGATTCTGTCCTTCGACAATGACCTGTTCGCCGCCGGAAAGTCCGCTTTCGATCTTCATCACGGTGCCCGACTGGCGACCAACTTTCACGATCACACGCTTCGCTTTTCCGTCTTCGAGCACGTACACGAATGAGCCGACAGCCGACGTGACGACCGCCTCGGGCGGCACGGTCACGGCATTGCTGTCCACCGAGAGTTCAAGACCCACGGTGACAAACTGACCCGG
Organism: Gemmatimonadaceae bacterium; assembly: GCA_017991005.1. GTDB lineage: Bacteria > Gemmatimonadota > Gemmatimonadetes > Gemmatimonadales > Gemmatimonadaceae > Gemmatimonas. The sequence continues at coordinate 4,074 of JAGNMU010000387.1, forward strand.
CCACAGATTGCGATCCTGATTCTCCACCCGTGCCTTGAGCAGCACCGACCCAGTTGCACGATCCACCATGTTGTTGATGAACGTCAACGTGCCGCTCGTCGTGCGGGAACTGTCACCGGCGTTGGGACGGACACTCACGGTGAGCGGCTTGTCGAGCCCGGCGCGCGCGCGCATTTCCACGAAGTCGCGCTCCGGCACGGAGAACCGCACCAGCACCGGGCGCAGTTCGTTGATGGTCACCAGCGGCGGATCGGCTTGGGCGCGCACGAGATTGCCGGCTTTGATGGCCAGCTGCCCCGTACGACCGGAGATGGGCGCGCGGATGGTGGTGTTGTCGAGATCGAGCTGCGCGCGCTGCACGGCCGCGCGATCGGCCGCGACCGTCGCGCCGAGTGCCGAGGCATCGGCAAACGCCTGGTCGAGCGCCTGCTTGGTGATGTACCCGTCTTTGGCGAGGCCAGCAAAGCGCGCCGAGTCCCC
>JAGNMU010000388.1 GCA_017991005.1 Gemmatimonadaceae bacterium
GCGACATGCCGGCAACGTGCTGGCGGTGGCCGGTCTGATTTTCGCGGCCGGTGTGTTCACGGGGATCTTAAGTGGCACCAAGATGGTCGATGCCATCGCCGACAGTGTCATTCGACTGGTGCCGGATGCACTCGGCCCGTACCTCGCCGTGGTCACCGGCGTGTTGAGTGTGCCGTTTACGTTTTTCATTTCGAACGACGCGTTCTACTTTGGCGTGCTGCCGATCTTGGCCAAAGCGGGCGAGACCTATGGCATCACGGCGGCCGAGATGGCACGGGCGTCGCTCATCGGCCAGCCCGTGCATCTCCTGAGTCCACTGGTGCCCTCGACGTTTCTGCTCGTCGGTCTGGCCGGCGTCGACTTTGACGATCATCAACGCTACACGCTCAAGTGGGCGCTGGTCTCGGCTCTCGTTTTGCTTACCGTCGGCATCCTCACGACGGTCATCCCGTTGACCGGGCGCTGACCGTCCGCGGCCCATCGCCAGCAAACCACCGTCAGCGGCCCACCGTCAGCGGCCTACCGTCAGCGCAGCGCCCAGTCCAGTGACTGGTTGACCACCGCCGCCGGCAGTTCGTGCCCCCCGTCAAACTCGGCCAGGGTCACATCGTATCCCCGGTTTCGGAGCGTTGACGTGATGGCGCGGCTGCAGCGGTCGATGTTCAGAATGCCGTCCTGACGACCGTGCGTGAGAAAGAACTGCGATTTGCCGGTGGCCGGCGAATCGGAGCGTGGAATGTAGCCCGACGAGTTTCCGACGATGCGCGTGAAGAGATCGCCATTGGCGAGTCCGAGCCCCATCGCGTATGTCCCGCCGTCGGAGAACCCTTCCAGCACGATGCGTGTCGTATCGACGGCGCATCGGGAAAATGCAAACAGCAGGGCGCTGTTGATGAAGGTGACATCGTAGCTGAACCGATAGGACATCACATCCCACGTGAGTCCGCGCGCACCGGGGGCGAGCAGCAGACAGCCGCGTGCCTGCGCATACGGCCGCCAGAAGTTGAGCGCCGCCACGGCGCCTTGTCCGGCGCCATGCAACACGATCAGCAGTGGCCGCGGGACGCCCGGCGTAACGCCGGCAGGCACAACGAGTGCGCCGTCGTTGGGATTGTTGTCGGTGAGCGCGTAGGTACCCGGATCGACCGGCGTGGCCGGTGTCGAGGGGCGCGCCGATAGTCGGGTGCTGCCGCCACCGGGATTTTGCAGCAACTCATCGTTCGCGCCGCAACCGGTCAGCACCGCCGATCCGGCGGCCATCCATGCCAGGAACGCCCGCCGCGATGTCACGGGCGATTCAGCGTCCTTCGGGCGACATATCTGCGGCGACCTGGATTGCATGTGCCACTCCTCAGGTCAACGGTTCAATCAACTGCTCGATCAACTGCAGGGAGCGCTGCGTCGCGCCGCGTTCACTCTCCACCAACGCCCGCGCCGAGTGTCCGGCAACCGCGCGCGCCGCAGGATCGCGCAACCACTGCTCGAGTGCGTCGCGCAGCGCTTGTGCGTTCGTCACACTGATGGCGCCACCCTTCGCGAGCAGCAACTCCGCCTCTCGGCTCATGTCGTAGCGAGGTCCAAACAGCACCGGTACGCCAAACGCCGCCGGTTCGATCACCGAGTGCAAACCGGCGGCGTGAAAACCACCGCCCACAAACGCGACATCGGCCAGCGCGTAGAGATCGCCCAGAATGCCTACACGATCAATCAGCACCACGTCGATTTCGTCACGAGCCGGGGCCGGAAGCGGAGCAGGATCGTCGTGCGGTGCCCCCGTCGCGGCCTCCGCCGTCATGTGCGATACGCGACGCAGCGACAACCCCGCGTCCGATGCCCATCGTTCAATGGGCGCGCAGTGTGCCGCCGTCGGTTCGTGCGGTGCAATCAGCAAACGTGGCCGGTGTGACACTCGGTGTGACTGCGCGAGTGACGGCCCATTCGCGTCGTGCTCGCGAGTCGGCTGCTCCGGCACCGGAAATTCCCGCATCATTGCCGCCCACGCATCGAGCAGGGCCACCTCATCGGCTGGCCACGTGCTCCCCGCCACCACGGTTGGCCGCGTCGAGGAGAGCGCGCGAAAGAGCGGCGTCTCCCGGTTCACCCCCGCCGCTCGCGCGACGACTTGATCAAAACGCGTGTCACCGGTCACCTGCAACACGGCCGGTGACACGCCGAGCTCGCGCAACCGTTCACCGTGCTCGGCATCGATGACCCCGACGGCGCGCAGCGCCGCATAGGCATCGTGCACCAGCTGACGCGACCACCAGCCGCGTCGGCCTGATCGCGCGGCCAGTGTGCCGCTGATCATCGCCACGGGAATCCCGCGGCGCACTGCACGGGCCACCAGCGTCGGCCAGACATCGAGTTTGGCGAACACCAGCACAGATGGCGACAGCGCGTTCAGTATGGCGTCCGCATCGCGCGCGCTGTCAAACGGCAGATACTCGGTGATGTCGGCGCCGACCGTCGCGGCAAACGATTCGGCGCTTGGCGAAAAGTACGTGTATGCGATCTGCCAGCTTGGATGCGCCAGCCGGATCGCCTGCGCCACTGGTCGTGCCTGCAGTCCTTCGCCCACGGACGGCGCGTGCAGCCACACCAATGGCCGAGACCGATCGCGCTGGGTCCGCGACTGCTGTTCGATGCGCTCCACGACGCCACGGCGCGCGCGGAGCGCCCGGAGGAACTTGGCCTCGCCGGGCGGCGTGACGTGCGCCGCGGTGCGCGCCAGCGCGACAACGGTCGCATAGGCAGCGCGCACCGCAGTATTCAGGGCGACCTCTTTGCCGATCGCGCCACGACGAGCGCCGTGTCGATGGCCTTACGGAAGTCAGCGTACGGCATCGCGCCCTCCACCAGAAAATCCCCCACCAGAAACGATGGCGTAGAACGCACGCCGGCCTTGGTGGCCTGCTGGATATCGGAGTCCACCAGGCGCCGAATGGCGGGCCGCTGCTGGCAGCTGGCAAAGGCCCCCATATCGAGTTTGAGGTGCCTGGCGAGACTGTCCACGAGCGGCTGGATCGTGGACATCGTGGCCACCGCCGCCTGCCGCGCAAAGAGGCCTTCGGAAAACGGCCAGAACTGACCCTGCACGCCGGCGCACAGTGCCGCCTGCGCTTCAATCATCGCGTGTTGGTGCTGCTGCAGCGGCAAGTTGAGATAGGCCATGCGTGCTTTGCCCGTCTCGATATAGTCGCGCCGCAGACGCGTCATCGCGTCATCGTGAAAATTCTTGCAGTACGGGCACTGGAAGTCGCTGATCATCACGATCCAGATCGGGCTCGATTCTTTGCCGAGCAACCGGCCGCGATCGGCGAGCGCGATAAGGAGCGAGTCGGTGAGCGTGTCCGTGGTGGACGTGGTCAGCGAGGTAGCGACGCCAGCAACGGGTGCCACGGCGGTTGAGGCGCCGGGCGCTCGCGCTGCAGTACCACCGGATGCATCAGCCTTGCTGCACGCCGACACCAGGGCAGCGGCGATCAGGCCGGCAAGAAGAGAGGCGGAGCGAAAGTGTGGCATGGCGGAAATGGCGCCCGGTGGAAGGACTCGAGGCAACGCGGGTACCATGGAAGGCTAGTCGGAGCGGGCGGCCGCCGGAATCCACTGAGGCGCCGCGGTCTCCAGTACGCGATGCCGACTGACACCGGGCGACGCGATCATCCGTAGGACCGGATATACTGTGACCATCGTGTCTTCTTCATCTCATGTGCAGCCCGTCGTTCGACGCGCCCTTGGCCAGGCAGTGCGTGCCGCCACGCGTGTTCTCACGGCGGCGGTGCGGGCCGCCTGTGTGGTCGCCGTGCTGGTCGCCCCGGCGGCCGTGCGTGGACAGCAGCCGGCTCTGCCATCGCCGGTCGGCTACGTCAACGACTTTGCCGGCGTCTTGTCCGGTGAGACCAAAACGCGCCTGGAGTCGCTGGCGCAGCGCCTGAACGGGGCGACGCGTGGCGACATGGTTGTGGTCACGTTGCCCGATCTGGGCGGTCGGCCGGTCACCGAAGTCGCGTTGCGACTTGGGCGCGAGTGGAAGGTTGGCGCCGATGCGAAAATTGGCGATCAGGCGCGCAACGCCGGCGTGATCATCCTGATTGTGCCCAAAGAGACCTCGAGCGACGGCGGGCACTGCCGGATCGAAGTCGGCCAAGGCGCAGAGGGGTTTCTCACCGACGGCACCGTTGGCCAATTGTGTCGGGACGCGGTGCCACGGTTCGTTGCGCAGGACTACAGCGGCGCCACGGAATATCTCGCGGCTTCCGTGGCCGATCGGTACGCTGCGGCGTTTGGCGTCACGCTCGACGGGCAGCCACGGCCCGCGAGTCAACGCCGGACGCCGTCGTCAGGCGGGTCGTCGCGTTTTGAGACCATGCTCTTCGTGATCGTGCTGATCATCGTCGTCAGTTCGCTCGGCCGCCGCCGCCGCGGGTGTCTCCCCATCCCGATTCCGGGGCCGGGGATGGGTGGGGGATTCCATCGGGGCGGTTTTGGTGGGGGCGGATTCAGCGGCGGGGGATTTGGCGGAGGATTTGGCGGCGGTGGCG
>JAGNMU010000389.1 GCA_017991005.1 Gemmatimonadaceae bacterium
CAAACTGGGATGTCGACGAACTCGGCGCGCTCAGCGCGGCGATTCAGGAGTACGACCTGTTGGTCAATCGCCTGCGCACGCGGGAATGACCTAGCCGAGTCGCTCATGGTGCCGAACCACGTGCTCCATCAGGTCACCGGCTGCGCAGGGGATCGTAGCGCTTCCGTCGATCAAACCTCTCGAGGATCAACTCCGACTCGAACAGAAAGTCATGCGTACCTGCGGGCCAGGTTGGAAAGCGTGTGTTCGATGGCGAATCGTTTCATCAGCCGCCACGCACGGTTCGCCACGGAAGTGATGCACAATTCCAACCCTCGGTGTACGCTGGCCATCCAATGGCCATGCCGATCACCGATCCCGCACTCCGCGCGTTTGCGGACGCGCTTGCCGAACGTTATGACACGCTCGAACCGCTGGGCGGCGGAGGTATGGCCGACCTGCTCGTCGGACGGGAGCGCAAACTCGATCGCCGAGTCGTCATCAAACGCGTAGCGGGTTCGCTCGACACGCCCGAGGCGCGCAGCCGATTTGAACGTGAGATCGCGCTGCTGGCGACGCTGCAGCATCCGAACATCGTGCCACTGCTGAACGCCGACATGGTGGGCAGCACGCCGTATTTCGTGATGCCGCTGGTTGTCGGCGACTCGCTCCGTGAGCGTTTGACGCGTGGTCCGCTCTCGATCCGCGAGGCGGTGGCCGTCCTCGAGGACGTCGCGCAGGCCCTCGAGTGTGCACACGCTGCTGGTATCGTCCATCGCGACATCAAGCCCGCGAATATTCTGTTGACGCGCAGCTCAGCGGTGGTCGCCGACTTCGGCATCGCGCGGGCGGTCCCTCGACAGCGATCCGGCGTGCCTGTTCCGCTGCGCACGCCCACCGATCTCACGATCGAGGGCCACTCGCTGGGGACGCCACGATACATGTCGCCCGAACAATTCGCGGCCGACCCTACCGCCGATCATCGGGTAGACCTGTACGCCCTTGGCGTCGTGGCGTACGAGATGCTCGCCGGGGTGCCACCGTTCACAGGCGCGACGCCGTCCGCGCTCGCGCGCGCCCACATGACCGAACGGCCTGCGTCGTTTCGCACGCGGCGAGCGGACGTGCCGCCAGCGCTCGAAGCCCTGATCTTCAAATGTCTGGAGAAGGATCCCGAGCTGCGGCCAGCCTCAGCGACCGCGCTCCTGCGCGCCTTGCGCTCGCCAAGTCTGCTCGCGCATCCGACACACACCGCGCGTGAAGACGCGAACGGACGCGTATCGCCCGGACGCGTCAGCGGTGCGCTCAAAGAGCTCGCACACGCGTGGCGATCGTTGCGTCGTACGCCCCTGCTGTTGCTCGCCTGCGTCGGTTGCCTGGCCATCGGACTGGGCAGCACCTCGGCGATCGTCAGCGTCGCGGATCGCATCCTGTTGCGACCGGTCGATGCAGACGAACCGGAACGACTGGTCTCCGTGTTTCGTGCACTTCCCATGGCATCAACGCTGCCGTGGTCCGCACCAAACTTCCTCGACATTGCCGACGATCCGGCCGCGGAGGGGATCGCGGCGTTTGGTTCGACATCACGCCTCGTGGCGTTGGGTGATCGGTTCGAGCCGGGCTTCGTGATTCGTGCAACGGGCCGGTTCTTCACCACACTGCGCACGCGCGCGCTGCATGGGCGCCTGCTGCTGCCATCGGACGACGATCTCGGCGCTCCCGCGGTGGTGGTCGCGAGCTACGAATACTGGCGCAGTCATCTTGGCGGCAGCCCGACCGTGATTGGCACGACACTGCGGTTGGACGGCGAGCCACACCAGGTGGTGGGCGTGCTGCCCCCGAACTTTCGCATCACGAACGATGGCACCGTGTACGCGGGTGAACTCTGGGTGCCGATGCGATTCAGCGCCGAGGAGAAAACCCAGCGCACCAGCAACTGGCTGCGCGTGTTCGCGAGGCTTGCCCCGGGCACGACGCCCGAGGGCCTGCAGGTTTCGCTCACACGCCGCTTTGCCCCGGTGCTTCAGGCGTTCCCGGAGCTGGCCGGACACGGCATCGCGGTCACCCCGTTGATTGTCGACGCAGGACGCACATTGCGTCGTCCGTTGGCGCTGCTGATCGTTGCCACGGTTGCCGTGCTGGCGATCGCGGTCATCAATGTGTCCAGCCTCCTGTTGGCGCGCGGCATCAGGCGGCAACCCGAGCTGGCGGTGCGCAGTGCGCTGGGGGCGTCACGCTGGGAAGTGATGCGTCCGGTGTTCGCGGAAGGTGCCGTCATCGCACTCCTGGGTTGGATGGCGGGACTCGGCATCGCCGCCGCAGCGATCAAGGGGATCGCGATGCTCGGCTCGGCGCGCATCGCGCAACTCTCGTACGTGCACATCGATCTCCGTACGGTGTTGGTCACTCTGGCGACGGCGCTGCTTGCGGCGGTGGCAGGCACCGCCGCGCCGGCATGGCGGGCCGCGCGCGCGTTTCCCGCCGATGTTCTGCGCGGCGGACGTTCAGCCGGATCCCGACATCAGCATCGCACGCTGGCCGCCCTGGTAGTGATCGAGGGCGCGCTGGCGGTCACGCTGCTCATTTCCGCCGGACTCGTGATGAAGGGATTCGTGCGATTGACTCGCGCCGACCCCGGCCTTCGGGCGTCCGGTCTGCTCACGCTGCGCGTTCGTGTCGCGCCCAACGATTTCAAACCTGATCGCGCGGCGGTGGAATTCCTGCCGCCCGCGCTGCAAGCCGTGAGTGCGGTACCAGGCGTGGTCGCCGCCGGCGCGATCTCGCAGCTCATGTACGCGGAATGGGGGTGGAACATGTGGGTTCGATATGAGGGGCAGCCGGAGCTGCCGCCGATCGAGCAACCTCTCGTGGAGACACGCAACGTCACACCAGGATTCTTCGCCGCGACCGGTCAGCGCCTCATCGCGGGACGATTGCTCGACGCACGCGACATGCAGACCGGTGATTCGGTGCAGCGTGTGGTCGTGAATCAGGCGTTGGCGTTACGCGACTTTCCGAACACGGACGCGATCGGCCGACGCATCTACAACGGTGACCGGTGGATCGAAATTGTTGGCGTCGTCTCGGACATTCGCAATTTTGGCCCCATCGCCGAACCGCGTCCGGAAGTGTACTGGACGTTTGCGCAGCGATTCCCCGGAGCAGCGGGCTACAACCTCGTGATTCGCACCCAGAACGATGATCCGATGGTGGTGGCGGCAGCGGTCGAGCGTGCGCTGCGCGGCGTGTATCCCGGTGTGGCGATCTCGCGCGTGCAACCGATGACCACGTTGATGGCGTCGAGCGTCGGCTGGCCCCGGTTCGTGTTTGCGTTGTTCGGAACGCTGGCGTGCGTCGCGTTGCTTCTTGCACTGGCCGGACTGTTCGGCATTCTGAATTACACCGTTGAACAGCAACAGCGAGAATACGCGTTGCGTTCAGCCCTTGGTGCGCCGCCGTCGACGGTGCGTGCGCTGATCTTCGGGCGAGCGGGCCGTATCATCGGCGTGAGTCTTGGCGCGGGCCTCGTCCTTGCGTGGATGGTGACACGCACGATGGCCGCCATGCTGTACGGCGTGGAGCCGCTGGATGCCGCGGTATGGGCAACGGCCGTGCTCGCGATGGCGGCGGCCGGCGTCGCGGCGGCGGTGGGTCCGGCGTGGCGCGCCAGCCGCGTTGCGCCGATGACGGTGCTGCGCGCGGAGTGAGCGGCGCTGCTATCGCCCTGACCGAACGGCGTCACCCACCAGGGCGCACCTGCAGGCGGTAGCGGAGCTGGAACTGCTGCCGCTCGGGAACATCGTCCCGTGAGAGACGCTCCTCCTGCCAGTCCGACCAGTCGTACTCGTGATCGGCTGGCACATCGTTCAGCAGGAGCGTGAAGATCGCGTGCCACGAATCGCCGTGGGGGAAGGTCAGCAGTCGATCCGGCGCCACCTTCGTGAGTGGCACGCTCCCGGTCATGATGATTCGACCGTCTTCCATCCGCATGGCCTCGCGGGAGAGCGGGAACTTCTTGTCGTACTTGGCGCCCTCGTCCAACGCGGCGGTATCTGGCAACAGGCCGTTCGGATCTCGATCCTCCGGCAGACGCACTTCGAAATCGAGCACCAGGTTGGGTACCGAGATATCCGGATGGCTGTACAGCTCCCGGTACCGGGAGAACGTACTCGTGCCAGCGAACATCGCCACGCCGAGCAGTGTGACCGCCAGCCCGACCACCACCGCTTTCGCTGGACTCGCGGCGAAGACGCGCGCCACCACGATCCCGATGACGACGCCCCAGATCAGACCCATGACATCGAAAGCGACGGGATCCCAGAGCGGATGGCGCCCCCGCCGAATCGCGTCGCCCTCGATGAACAGGTTCGATTGGACGTACGCGATATGTGAGGCAATCGCGCCGATCACACCGCAGAGCGTCGCGTTCAGTGAGGATGACACGAGTCAGGCAGCCTGTGGGAGGTTGTTGACGGCGGGCGGGCATGGCTCTGCGAGGCGTGCGGAGTCGCGGCAATAATCGCCTGAATGCCGCATGAGCGGTAGGCACCAACGAGCGCC
>JAGNMU010000039.1 GCA_017991005.1 Gemmatimonadaceae bacterium
GATGTGGCATGGGCCGAGTGTGCTCGAGGCGATCGGGGATCTGAGCGCCGCCGACGCGGCGGCGCATCCGATTCCCCACGCGCACTCGGCGTGGGAACTGATACTCCATATAGCGGCGTGGGCTGAGATCGCGCTGGCGCGGCTTGAAGGCACGCCATGGAACGACCCCACGCCCGACGAAGACTGGCCGCCGGTCGCCAAGCGCCGAGGCAAGCGTGAATGGACCGCCGCGCAACGTCGCGCCGATGTCGCGTACGCGAAACTGGCCGCGGCGGTGCGCGCACTGCCCGCCGAATCACTGGACGATCTGGTGCCGGGCCATGAGTACACGAAGGCCGTGATGGTGCACGGCGTGGTGGAGCACGGCGTCTATCATGCCGGCCAGATCGTGCTGCTCAGAAAGGCGCTCGCCGCATAGCCCCCTGATCCTGTCGGGGCTTACAGACGATGATGTGCACTTTCGCGCCGACACGTTGGTGCGTTAGAATTCGCCGCATGTCGGTCCTCTCCCGCCGGGTCGCCTCTGCCATTCTACTGTCGCGGCAGCTTCTGCTGGCGACACGTGGATTCGCGTGGATGAACCCCGCGAGTGGGATGGCCGCGCCAGCGGCGTCGCCGTCGCAACACGTGATGGCGGCGGCAGCCGAAGGTGACTGCAGCACCGCTCCCGGCGCGCCCGCTGTCGACTCGATGGACGAGGAAGAGCGCGCCGCGCACATCGCCATGGGACACGAGGTGCCGCCTCGTGCGCACGACGGCGGTTGCACGCCAGCGCCCGAGCCGTGCCACGATGCCACCGCCTGTCATGCCGGCACGCCGTGCTGTGCGCCGACGCTGACCGCAGCAGCAATTCGCGTTGTTGCCGCCACGCAGATCGCCAGTGATGCACACGTGGAAGTCGCGCCGCAGCGCCTCGTCGCTGCATCATCGTCCGAATTTCGTCGCCAGCCTCCCGCGACCGCGCCGCCACTCGGCGCCTGATTGACGCGCCTTCGCGCGTCGATTCACACCCGTTCAAAAAAACATCCGATCGCCTCGCTGACGTAACGTGGCCACGCGTACGTCAGCCCGAGCCTGTCGCGCATGCGCGCCGCGGCTACGCCGCGTCTGCACAGTCTGTGCGCTGCAATGCGGTCGGATGTCCACGATAGCGTTCGGATCCTCGTCGAGAGGCCTCCAGTCCGAACGTGAACCTCGCCCGGCCGGGCCCGGCCGGCGCGGGGTGCAGTTTCATGCTGACCTTTCTCACAGGAGTTCCACGTGTCAATCCGATCTGCGTTTCGCATAGTCGCCCTCGCGTCGAGTGTCGCGCTCGTAGCGTGTGGCGGCGACAAGTCCTCTTCATCCGCCGCCGCCGGCGCGACGGCATCGGCAACCCCGGCTCCGGCAACAGACACCGCGCCCGCGCCCGTCGCGGCCGTCGCCTCGATGAGTGGAGAGCAAGCCTTCGCTCGGTGTGCAACCTGCCATCAGGCAACCGGGCAGGGCGTGACCGGCGCCTTCCCTCCGCTCGCCGGCTCCGAGTGGGTCAACGGCAAGGTTGACGTACCGATTGCGATCGTGCTGCACGGCTTGCAGGGACCGATCACGGTGAAAGGCGCGACCTATCAGAGCATGATGATGGCCTACGGGACCGCCGCACCGATGAGTGATGCCGATGTGGCGGCGGTTCTCACGTATGTCCGCTCGAGCTGGGGAAACAGCGCCTCAGCCGTGACGCCTGAAGACGTCGCGCGCGTCCGCGCTGCCACCTCCAGCCGTACGACGCCGTGGACCGTGGCCGAGCTGGAGGCGTTGAAGCAGGCTGGTGCGTTGCTGTCTCGTGGCAACACGCGTGGTCGCCTGCTCGGTCGCGTGAGTCGAGCGCATGATCAGCTGTCGTAACGGCACTGGCCTGCTACCGGTGCCGTTACAATCGGTTAACGGAAATGCCTTGCGCAGTTCGCCGGCGGTCCACGGCGCCCGGCGCGTCTTGGTCGCCGCGCGCGCAGCCGCCACGTCGGCGACGGTGACGGGCGTTCCCTTGTTTCCCCACTGCGCGCGCACGTACGTCACCACGTTGGCGATCTCCTGATCGGACAGTGTGGCCCCGAGCGGCGCCATGGGAACGTTGTACTTCACGCCAGCGAGCGTGACATCACCGGTCATGCCGTGCAGCACGATGGCAATGGGGATCTCCGCCCGCCCGTTCACCCAGTCGGTGTTCACGATGGGAGGAAACGCACCGCGCACGCCTTGCCCGTTGACTTGATGACAGGTCACGCACGTCGCCGTGTACACCTGCGCGCCGGTCCGGGCGACTTTCGCGGCGGCCTTCTGCGGTGGCGCCGTGGATTTCTGCGCGGACGTGAGTGACAGCGGGGTGACCAATGCCCCAAGCGTCAACACCACCTGACGCCAACGGCCCATCCGAACAACGCGGCTCCGGTTCATGCGTGAAATGTCGGGGTCACCTGCATGTTGCGAAAGACAAATGCGAGGATGTCCGTGTACTCATCGATACTCTTGGTCAGCGACGAGCTGCCATGTCCCGACTGCGTTTCAATTCGGATCATGACGGGCGATGCACCATGGTGCGCCTCCTGCAGACGCGCGGCGAACTTGAAGGAGTGCGCGGGCACGACGCGATCATCATGGTCGGCCGTTGTGATCAAGGTGGCCGGATAATTCACGCCGTCGACGAGTCGATGGAGCGGCGAATACGCATAGAGGTAGCGGAAACCCTCTGCCTCATCGCTCGACCCGTAGTCGGCGATCCAGTTCCACCCGATGGTGAACTTGTGAAACCGCAGCATATCAAGCACGCCAACCGCCGGGAGCGCCACGCGAGCCAACTCCGGACGCTGCGTCATCAGGGCGCCCACCAGCAACCCACCGTTGGAGCCGCCTTGCACCGCCAGGCGAGCGGAGCACGTGTAGCCCTCGTCGATCAGCCACTCGGCGATCGCGATGAAATCGTCGAAGACGTTCTGCTTCTTCTCTTTCATACCGGCGCGGTGCCACTCTTCACCATACTCGCTGCCACCGCGCAGGTTCGCCTGCACAAACACGCCGCCCTGCTCAAGCCACGCGACGCGCAGTGCGCTGAACGAAGGGGGGAGTGCCACATTGAAACCGCCGTACCCATACAGTATGGTGGGATTGTTGCGGTCGAGCACCAGCCCCTTCCGGGCCACGATGAACGCCGGAATGCGCGTGCCGTCTTTGCTGGGCACGAATACCTGACGCGTCTCGAACTGTGTCGGATCAAATGGCAGCGTGACCTCACGAAACGGCGCGCTGACGCCAGTCGCGATGTCATAACGGTACACTGTGGCCGGCGCCGTGAATGACGTGAAGGTGTAGTACACCGTTGACGCGTCGCGGGCACCACCGAATCCCATGGCGGTGCCCACACCGGGCAACGACACGTCGCACTCCTTCGTGCCGTCGAGATGAAAGACGGACACGCGCGTCGTGACATGGTGGAGGTAACTGGCAAACAGGCGCCCGCCCGCGACGGTGACGGCATCGAGCGGCTCCGCCTGTTCCGGCAGAATGACGCGCCACAGAGTTTCATCCGGGTGTGACGGATCGATCAGCACGACCCGACGGTTTGGCGCATGTCGGTTGGTCACCACCAGCAGGTGATCGCCAATGTTGTCGAGCACGCTGAAGTCATCGTCGAACTCGGTCCACACGGGCACGAACGTCGCGTCGGGGCCCGTGAGGTCACGCACATACACCGCGGAGCCGTCCTTCCCCTGTCCGCGGTCACTCACGTACAACACGGCGAAGCGTTCGTCTTCGGTGGTCACCACATGGTGAAACCGTTGCGGGTGTGCCGCGTCGCGGTGCACCAGCACGTCGTCAGTCTGCGGCGTGCCGAGGCGATGGAAATAGACCTGATGGTCTTCGTTCATCGACGAGTACGCCGCCGCGGTATCCGCCGGGGCGGGATATCGACTGTAGAAGAACCCGTCTCCAAACCAGCCAATCGCCGAGACCTTCACCCACTCCACGCGATCGGGGAAATCGGTACGCGTTGCCAGATCCATCACCCGGATCTCCTGCCAATCCGATCCTGAGGCGCTCACCATGTACGCAATCCGCGTCCCGCTGAGATCGAAGGTCAGGCCAGCGACGCGGGTCGTGCCATCGGCGGACATCGTGTTGGGGTCCAGCAGGACCTGCGGCTCTCCCGTATCGCCATCCTGGAGGTAGTAGACGCCCTGGTTCTGGAGCCCGTCGTTTTTGACAAAGAGTCGCCACTGGTGCTTCACCTCAGGCGCCGAGATGCGAGGATAGTTCACCAGCGCCGTCAGCCGCGACCGCAGCGTGTCGCGATACGGGATCTGACCGAGGTAGCCGAAGGTGACGACGTTCTGGGCGTCGACCCACGACTTGGTCTCGTCCGAGGTATCGTTTTCCAGCCATCGGAAAGGATCCGCGACCCGAATCCCATGGTAGTCATCCACCTGGTCTGCATGCCGGGTGGGTGGATAGCGGAGCGGGGCAGCGATGAGCGAATCGTCGGCGGCGTCGGACACGGGCACGGCTGGGAGGTGAAGGGGGATGGCCGGGGCACCAGATATCGGCCGGCTCCGACGCAAGTTAGCAAGGACCGTGGCCACTGGCGTTTCCGGCGCCATCCTGGTTATGCTTCTAAGCTCCACAGGAATTCCGCTGGAAATCCGACGGAGAATGAGTAGGGCTTCCCAGAGTCGCGGCCGGCCTCAGTGCCGGTTTTTCGCTCTGGTGGCGATGCCACGTCGGATCCGGTTCGGGGGACTTCGCCCTCGCAATCGCGTCATGGCCTCTCGCACCGGTTCACCGGCAGGCGCGTTTCGGCGTCGCAGGCGACTCGGCATTGTGGCACTCAACACCGGGCCGTTCGCGGGCCCAGAGCGACATATGCATCCGTTCATCGAAACGCAGAAAGAGTGGTTGAAGACCAACGTGCCGCCGTTCCGTCCGGGTGACACGGTTCGCGTCAACGTGCGCGTCAAAGAAGGCGACAAGGAACGTGTGCAGGCCTTTGAAGGCATCTGCATTGCCCGTCGTGGTGGTGGTGTCAGCGAGACGTTCACCGTCCGCAAGATCTCCAACGGCGTCGGCGTCGAGCGCATCTTCCCGCTTCACAGCCCGATGGTCGCGGATATCGTGGTGGTTCGCCGCGGTGTCGTCCGTCGTGCGAAGCTGTACTACCTGCGCGACGTGGTGGGCAAGGCTGCCCGCATCAAGGAGCGCAAGGTCGTGCGCACCGCGCCGGCCAAGTAACGTTTCGTTCGGCGGTTCGTTCTCGCTCGCGAGACGACCCAGATGGCCCGTTGGAGCGCGATTGAGCGTGACGCACGCGCACGGTTTGGGCCGCTGATTGCCGGAGTCGATGAAGTCGGACGGGGCCCGCTTGCGGGCCCCGTTGTCGCATGTGTGGTCATCATGCCGCCCGACATGCGCGCAATCGCTGGCATTGACGATTCCAAACAATTGGATGCGCCCACTCGCGAACGACTCGCGACGCGCATCGCCGAGCGTGCGCTGGTCGTTGCGCTTGGCGCCGCTTCGGTGCGTGAAGTCGATCGCCTCAACATCTATCACGCCACGACGCTTGCCATGCAGCGCGCGCTTGCGCGCGTGCGGTCGCGTCTCGGACGGGCGCCGGACCACGTGCTCATCGATGGCAAACCGATTCGCACGCTCGGCCATGGCCATACGGCGGTCGTCAAAGGCGATGCCAAGTGCCATGCCATCGCCTGCGCCTCGATCGTCGCCAAGGTGACGCGCGATCGACTCATGCACCGGCTGGCGCTCCGCTATCCCGGCTATCTCTGGGAGCGCAACGTGGGCTACGGAACCCGGCAACATCTCGCGGCGCTGGCGGTGCAGGGGTTGTCGCCGCATCATCGTCGGAGCTTCTGTCTCGATGAACAGGTCACACTCGACGACCTGCTCTGAACGGTCACCCCACCATCGTGTCTCCCCCGAGGATTGCTCCGATGACCGCTGCGCTCACCTCAGTCTTTCGCCCTGGTCTCCTGGATGGTCAGGTGGCGCTCGTCACCGGTGGCGGCACCGGGATCGGTCTTGGCATCTCCTCGCTGCTCGCGGCGTTGGGGGCACACGTGGTCATTGCCAGCCGAAAGCCGGAACACCTCGAGGCAGCGTTGTCGTCGATCAGCGCCACTGGTGGGAAGGTGTCGGCGATGGCCCTCGACGTCCGCGATCAGGCACGCGTGAAAGCCACGGTCGACGAGATTGCGGCGCAGTACGGTCGAATCGATGTGCTGGTGAACAATGCCGCGGGGAACTTCTACGCGCCCTCGGCGACGCTTTCTCCGAACGCCTGGAAAAGCGTGCTTGAGATCGATTTGTTCGGCACGTTCTACTGCTCTCAGGCCGTGTATCCCATCATGGCGCAGCAGGGCGGTGGGCGCATCATCAGCACGAGCATGACGCTGCACTACCGTGGCTGGCCGATGATGGCGCACGCCACGGCCGCGAAAGCGGGCGTCGACGCGCTCACCCGCACGCTGGCGATGGAGTGGGCGCCGCAGCGCATTCGCGTGAACGCCATTGCGCCAGGGCCGATTCCCACCGAAGGCGTGCGAAAAGCGTTTACGCCCCCCGCCGAAAGCGGCGTACCCGATGTCTTTGCGGCCACGAACGAACGCATGGCGGCATACGCGCAGAAGAGCATTCCACTGGGCCGGTGGGGCACTCCCGATGACATCGCCAACATGGTCGCGTTCCTTGCCTCGCCGGCCGGCGACTGGATAACGGGAGCCATTTTTGTGGTCGACGGCGGTGAATGGCTGGCCAAAGCGCCCGCGTAGCGCCCCCACGCTTCGGTCAGTCGCGTCTTGCAGGCTCGGCCATGTCGTTGGTGATGATGCGCAATGTGTGATGCGCATCTCATCACGCCTCACGTGGTGTGACGTTTGTCACTTCCATCCCCGTCCCACTCAACGACCTTCCTACGTGTAGACCGACACCGTCGTGATGTCATCGTGACGTCGCGGAGTTGGTTTGATGCTGGACCACACCACACGGGGGAACTATGCGAATCATCCGGTACGGGATGTCGGCAGTGCTGGCGGCGAGCACGCTTAGCGCATGCGCTACGAAAGGCTTCGTTCGGAAGGGTCTCGAAGATCAGCGCGTCGCGCTGACCGGTTCGATCACGCAGGAACGTGGCGAGCGCGTGGCGGGCGACGAAGCGTTGAAGGGCGAGATCAATACGGTCAAGGCTGATCTTGCGGCGCTCCGTGCCGATCTGACGGGTCTCAAGACCGAGTTCGGTGCACGCATTTCCGCCGTCGAAAATCAGGTGAAGTTCGTCATGCCGGTACACTTCGGCTTCGATGACGCCGCCGTTCGCGCCTCCGATCAGGCTGCGTTGGAGCGTTTCGCGCAGGTTGCTGCCAAGCACTACCCGGGCTCGATGATCACGGTGGAGGGATTCGCGGATCCCGCAGGAAGCGTGGCCTACAATCTCCGCCTGTCGCGCGAGCGCGCGGATGCGGTGCGCGATTTCCTCGTGACGAAGGGTCTCGATGGATCACTGCTCAAGACGGTCGGCTACGGCAAGACGCGTCTGGTGAAGCCGGGCGCAGAAGGTGACGCGCCAGGCGCCGAGCTCAATCGCCGCGTGACGTTTGTCGTCGAAACGTCGGGTGAAGCCACGGTCGCCGTTCTGACGAGCCGCCCGAACTAACAGCCGCACACTATCTGAACGTGGTGGCAGCACAAGCATCACACAATTGAAGGGGAGTTGTGACATCGTGGCCGGTCCTGCACAGGGCCGGCCACGATACGTTGTGGGATGCTCACTTCTCGAATGCCGCTGGCACGGACGATGGGTGACGCCGGTTCGTACGCGGCCGCCTCAATTGGCCGCGATGTGCTACCGCCGCTCCTCCGCCCAGACGCGGAGTTGGGTGTCCTCGACATCACGGAGTGGTTCGGCGATACCAGCGGTGGCATCCGCACGTATCTCACCGAGAAGGCGCGATACGTCGCGGCGCGTCCGTGGCTGCGGCATGTGCTGGCCGTGCCAGGTTCGCGAGACCGGATCGTCGATGAAGGCGGCGTGCGCATGTATCGCATTCAAGGGCCTCCCATTCCGCGGCAGAAGCCCTATCGGTTTATGCTCGCCACGCGAAGTGTCTCGCGCATAGTGCGACACGAACGACCCGACATCATCGAGATCGGCAGTCCGTTCATCGTGCCGTGGATTGTCCGGCACGCGACACGTGCACTTGATGTGCCGATGGTGTGTTTCTATCACACGAATGTGCCGCGGCTGTTGGCGCCGGATGCGGGACGGAGCGGTGTGGCGCGGCATGCCGTGTACCGCGCGGCATGGCACTACATGCGCCGTCTCGATCATCTCTTTCCGTTGACGGTGGTGACCTCGGACTACGCGGCCAATGAACTCGCGAGCGAAGGCATTACGCGCATTGCGAAAGTGCCGCTCGGTGTCGACCTGAAGCGTTTCCATCCGCACCGACGCGCCCATGCCGCCGAAACGCGGCAGCGGTTCGGCTTGCCCGAGGGACGCCTCGCAGGCTTCGTCGGACGCTTCGCCCGTGAGAAAGAACTGCACGTGCTGCTTGATGCGTGGCCCACCATCGAAGCCGCGACCGGCGCGAGGCTTGCGCTGGTTGGCGCCGGCCCCATGCAAGCCGCGCTCGCCGCGCACCCGTATGCCTCGCGCGTGAGCTTTGTGCCCTTTCAGAATCAGCGCGAGACACTCGCCGATCTGCTGGCCGCTTTTGACGTGTACCTCGCACCGGGTCGCATCGAAACGTTCGGCCTATCCGCTTTGGAGGCGCTCGCCAGCGGCACGCCGGTGTTGTCGGCGGATCTCGGCGGCGTGTCCGACTTGGTGGCGCACAGCGGCGCTGGCCGCACGTTTGCCGCCGGCGAAGCCGACGCGCTTGCCGATGCCGCCTGCGCACTCTTCAGTGAAGATCTCCATGTGCTCGGCGTGCGGGGGCGGACGTACGCCGAAGCGGAACACGGATGGGACACCGTCTTTGACCGGCTGTTTGCCGTGTATCGTGATGTCGTGGCGGCCGGCCGCGGTGGCGAGGCGAGACGGCTGTGAAATCGTATCGTCGACTGCTGGTGTCGATTCATGACGTATCGCCGGCGCTCGAGGCGCCCGTACGCGCGTTGTGGGACCTGTGCCAGTCGCTTGGCATCACGCCGGCGCTCCTGGTGGTACCTGACTGGCATGGCGAGTGGCCGCTCGAGCAATACCCACGGTTTGTTGCGTGGCTGCGCGCCTGCGAGCAGGCGGGCGCGGAAATCATTCTGCACGGCGAGCGTCATGATGAAGTCGGCTCGCCGCGTCGGTGGGGAGACGAAGCACGCGCGTTTCTGCGTACCAAACGGGAAGGGGAGTTTCTGACGCTCACGCGCGACGCGGCCAGCGAGCGCATGGCGCGCGGTCTGGCACGCTTGCGGTCTCAGCACCTTTCGCCGGTGGGCTTCATTCCCCCGGCCTGGCTGGCGCGCGACGCCACGCACTCGGCTGCGCACGCACTGGGTCTCCACTTCAGCGAAAGCGAAACGGAGATCCACGTGCATCGACGCGTCACACGCCTCCGCGCGCCGGCACTTCGCTGGAGCGCGCGCACACCGCTGCGCGCCACAGTCTCGCGAATGGTCGCGCAGTGGCGATGGCATGCCTGGCGCTGGGATCCACTGATTCGCATCGCCTTGCATCCACAGGACCTCTCGCATCCGCTCACCGCAGCCAGTCTGCGGCGCGAGCTACAGCGATGGACGGCGCGACGGAGTCCCGTGCCCTATCGCGCGATATGAGCGCCGACATCGGCAGTGTCCGCGCCGAGGGCCTTCGGCTGGCGCTGTTTACCGATACGTACGCGCCACAGATCAACGGCGTCTCTCGAACACTGACGCGATTGGTCGACGCGGTGCACGATCGTGGCGGCGTTGCCAAGGTCTTTACGGTGGACGTCGGGAATCGTGAGGAGCTCGAGGCACACGCGTCACGTACCGACGTCGGTGCGGAGGCACACGTCGCGCGACGGTATCGCAGCATCCCCTTCTGGGCGTACAATTCATTGCGACTGGCATGGCCTGCGCAGGCGAACGTGCGGCGTGAACTGCGCGCCTTCGCGCCAACCCTCGTCCATTCCGCAACGGAGTTTGGCGTAGGGCTGGCGGGACGATGGGCCGCACAGGCGCTCGGTGTGCCGTTTGTGTCGTCCTATCATACGAGCTTTGCGGCGTACGCCAGTTACTATCGATTGGGGTGGTTGTCGAAGGGTGGCTGGTCGTATCTGCGCTGGTTCCACAATGCCGGTGCCCGGACATATTGCCCAAGTGGCGCCATCGCCGAGGAAGTGTCATCGCATGGGTTCACCAATGCGGCGATCTGGTCGCGCGGGGTCGACACCACACGTTTTGCGCCGCATTTCCGAAGTGACGCACTACGCTCGCGTCTCACGGAATCGCCCGATCAACTGATCGTCGCATACGTTGGGCGGCTCGCCGCCGAGAAGGGACTCACGACCGGCCTCGAAGCCGTCAGACGGGCGAGTCTCGCACGACCGGGGCGTATTCGATTTGTCGCCGTCGGAGACGGACCACTCGACGCCTGGGTGCGCGCACACGCGCCAGCCGGATCGTGGATTCCGGGCGTATTGCAGGGCGAACCCCTGAGTACGGCCTATGCGTCGGCCGACGTGTTCTTGTTTCCGTCGGCCACAGACACGTTTGGCAATGTGCTGCTGGAGTCGATGGCCTCCGGTGTGCCTGTTGTCGCGGCGGATGTGGGCCCATCGCGTGAACTGGTGGCGACCGATCGCGGCTGGCTGGTCCCTGCACATGACGCAGACGCGATGGCCAATGTGCTGGTGCAGTTGGTCGATCGACGTGACGACGTGCAGCGCGCGAGTGTCGCTGCGCTGAGCTTCGCGCGCAGTCAGCGTTGGAGCGTGATCTGGGATCACTTGCTGGCAGACTATCACGCCATCAGCACCACCGCAGGTCGAGCCGCGCCTCGTCCCAGCAGATCAGCCGCGCAGCCCGTTCCCTCCATGCGCTGACGACGGACCGTCACACCGTTGGTCAAGTGAGTTTCAGACCGCTGGCATGTGTGCCATCGTGTGACGTTTCTGTGAGCGCTGGGACGATTCGCATCTGTATCACGCTGCACCGTGGCCGATACTCGCACGCATGTCGATCGTGCGAGTGTCCGGAGCGTGGTGCCTGTTGCTGTTGCTCGCTGCCTGTCAGGGCAGTGACACCGGGACAGTCACGGGCGTCGGCCCGCTCCCGACGCCAACGGCGTCGCTATTGCGCATCGTCCCCGCGTCTGTCGAAACGGGTGCCGCGATGGAAATGGCGATGGGGGATTCGCTCGACATGGCCGTGGCGGTTCGCGTCTCCAGCGCGACGGGCGCACCACATGCCGGCGTGTCCGTACGCTTTGAGATGTGGGACCTCTCTGCGCGCGATTCTGTAGCAACTGGCGTGTCGGTTCCCACGCGGTCACAGGTGGCGTTCACCGACCAAGACGGCGTCGCGAAGCCAAGTGGCTGGCGCGCGCCTGCCGCCGACTCCGCCATGCGAACCGTGTCCATCGTTGCGTCACTCGACGCCGCTGGAGCGCAAAGCGCGGTGGAGTACCGCATCCGTGCGTGGCGCGATCTGCGCCGGTTCGGTGGCACGTCACCGCTGGTAATTGATGCGCTGCCGGTGGATCGCGCTGCGGTCGTCGCGGTGCTGCCACTTGGGACCTTTCGTGCCGACGATGCGTTGCCGTCGGCCGACGCGATCCTGTTGCTGGCGCCCGGGAGCGCGCACCGTGTGTCCGCGCCCGTCACGGGGCTGATCACCGAACTTGATCGTGCCGACGGTACGATCACGCTGCGCGTTCGCGACCACGTGCGTGTGCGGCTGAGTGGCGTGGAAGTGCGCACCGATATCTGGGTGGGGATGGCCGTCCCAGCCGGCGCCCCGCTTGGCCGTGTGGTCGCACGCGCCGTCGCAGCGGAAGTCGGCATTCGCGTTCTCGATGCCACAGCGCCATCCATGCAGTGGATCAATCCCGAACGGTACGGAGCACGGCGGATGACCCGCTTTTTTGCGCGGTATCTTGCCGATTCGCTGCGATCGGAGGTCTACGGGCTGGTACGCCGTTCCGCTCCCGATCTCGACGGGCGCATCGACTATGACCGGGATGGTCGGCTGGTCGGCACGTGGTTTGACCATTCGGTACCGCTGGAGGCCGCACCGCTTGGTCCGTCGCCCAACGACCGTGTTGGGTTGAGTCACCCCAGCGCGGTGTTCGCTGGCGTGCAGGCCTCTGAGATCGATCCGTCCGCGTCGCTGAACGGACTCGGACTGACGTTCGCCTATGACGCGGAGCGTCCGGGACAGACGCGAGTGGCCATCGGCCGGGATCTCGCAGCGGCGCTGGGCGTTGGCGGGCTGCACACGGTGGCCTGGGAAGACGCGGATCCGGCCGAGGTCGATGTCACCCGCGGCCCGGTGCGCTATCGCTTGTTCGACGCCCAGGACGAGGCGAGAGTCGGTCGAGGGGATCGCGTCCTGCTGGTGCAGTTGCTCGACGCCACCACGTTGCGCGTGGAAGCCGTCGACGCGCGTGACGCGGAACGGGCGACCTTCTCGTCGCGAGCGGTGACGCTGGTACGCTGAATCACATTTTCGCAACCCCTTCGACTTTTCGGCGAGCCTGCTAAATTGTGCGCAGGCGGCGGGCAGGATCGCAGCCTGCTCCGGTAGCTCAGTTGGTAGAGCAGCGGCCTTTTAAGCCGTAGGTCGTGGGTTCGAGTCCCACCCGGGGCACTTTGGGTTGCCAATGTGTTGTGTCGTATGCTTGCGGGCTGGTGGTGTAACGCTGGCCGCCGCCGTGGTGACACGGGTCACCACCTCCCCCATCGATTTCGCAAATACCGCAGATTTCGGGGAATAGTTGCTCGGGCAACTACGTCAGCGATCACGCATGGTCGTTCTGAGGCTGCGGATCGCGGCCGGCGACCCTGTGCGATCGCCTCGCCCCGCTGTGGGCCGGCGGTCACGAGCCGCCCACCCCCGAGGACTCTCCATGCGTACTCTCCGCCCTGCCGCCACCGTTGCCCTCCTGATCTCCGCCGCGATCGCCAGCGCCTGCCCGGACAACAGCAGCACCGCTCCCGATCTCGCCGGACCGTCGTTCGCGAAGTCGGGTACCGCGCCGAGTGGCGGTGGCAGCACGAGCGGCGGTGGCAGCACGAATGGCGGTGGCAAGACTGGTGGCGGCTCGAGCACCGGCGGCTCCACGGGCACCGTGTCCGGCCCGCCGGTCGCCCCGTCATTCACGGCGCATATCGACGCGATCGGCATCGTGCCGACCTCGGTCTACTATGGCACGCCGTCGGAATGGACGATCGGCGGCTACAAGTTCGAAGGCAACTTCTTCACGCACCTCAAGCCGATCAACGGCACGTTGGTGGTGGGACGCTGTGTGTCCGTCACCTTCTACGACGGCGCGAACGGATATGTCGCCTCCGAGATCAAGTCGGTGGCCGAATCGAAGTGCGCCGATTGATCTTGCTGTGACGCGCTCGGTGTAGCGCAGAGGCGTAGCGCAGAGGCGTGACGCCGAGCCACGGGGCGCGGGGCCGACAGGTCTCGCGCCCCGTCGTGTCGTGCTGCGGCGTCGGCGGCTAACTTGCAGCATGTCTTTCTGTCATCTCGTTCGGGTGTGCGCGCTCTGGCGGCGGCGTATTGTCCCGCTTGTCGCCCCCGTTATGGCCGCCGCGCTCTGTGGTCTCGTACCGCGCGACGCGCAGGCGCAACTGCTGGGCGGCAAAGCCGCTCCCGCGGCCGATGTGGCGCCGGCAACCGTTTCACTCGGCTCGCCACGTGCGTCGATGCAGGAGTTTTTTCGTCTGGCCAAGACGCAGGACTGGACGGACGCGGCGGAGTATCTCGCGGTCCCGGCGGCCAATCGCGCCGATGCCACGCTGCTCGCGCGTCGTCTCAAGCTCGTGCTCGATCAGCGCCTCGCACTGGACGTCAACTCGCTATCGCCACTGGCGGTTGGTGACACGGCCGACGGCGACCTCGCCGGTGATCGCATCGGCGTGATTGCCGCAGCCGGAGGACACGAAGATCCGGTGCGAATGGTTCGCATCTCGACTGGCGGCCGCACGCGGTGGGTATTTTCAACGGCGACCGTGGCGCAAGTGAACGGCTGGTACGAAAACCTTGGGGCGCCGTGGCTGCGCGACCGCTTGTCGCCGAGCCTGATGCGCGAAGGCCCGTGGCATGTGTTCTACTGGCAATGGATCGGACTCGCGATCGCCTTGCCGCTGCTGGTATTGATCGCATGGCTCATGTCGAAGTTGCTGCGCAGCGTGTTGGTGCGAGTGGCATCGCGTACCACGTCCGACTGGGATGATCTGCTGGTTGAACACTTGCGTGGCCCATTCCGGATGTGGATCGCCGCCATACTGGCATCGCCGCTGCTGGGTGTCCTCGAGCTCAACGCCCGTCTCTCGGAATTCATCGCAGACGCGTCGCGCGGCCTGGTGCTCCTGGCGTTGTTCTGGGGCTTGCTGCGCATCATCAAACTGGTCCAGCATCGACTGGAGAATGTCGCGTGGGACGCCGGGCAGGGCGCGCAGGCGCGCACGCTGGTGCCACTGCTCGGCAATTTTCTGCGCATCACGCTGGCGATCATTGCGCTGCTCGTCGCATTGGCGCAGTTCGGCTACCCCGTCGGCACGCTGCTCGCCGGCCTGGGCATCGGCGGTATCGCAGTCGCGCTCGCGGCACAGAAAACGGTGGAACATCTGTTCGGATCGGTGTCGCTCGCCGCTGATCGTGCGTTTCGTGTCGGCGATTGGGTGCGCGCGGGAACAACCGAAGGCGCCGTGGAACGCATTGGTCTACGCTCCACAAGTTTTCGCACCAACGACCGCACGGTTGTGCGCATTCCGAACGGACGACTCGCCGACGAACGCATCGAAACGTTCGGGGAGCGCGATCGCATGCTGCTGCGCACCGATATCGACGTGACCTATGGCACGCCGTCCGCGGCAATTGAGCGAATCCGGAGCGAACTCGAGGAGACGCTGCGCGCCCATCCGCTCATCTGGCCTGATGCCATTCGTGTGCATGTGGTGGCCTTCACCGACTCGGCGATTCGCATCAACGTCATGGCCTGGTTCCAGACGCAGGACTGGGGTGAGTTCCTCATGATTCGCCACACGATGCTGCTGGAGTTCATGCGGGTGGTTGAGCGCAATCACGCGAGTTTTGCCTTCCCGTCTCGCACCGTGTATCACGTCACGCCGGACGGCTCGAAGCTCACCGAAGGGTCCGCCGGCCCGCCGTTGGTCGAGTGATGCTCGCACTCCTGCAGGCGCAATTACCCGCGACGCCGCCGCCGTTGTTGGCCACGGAACTGTCGGCCACGCTCTTGCAGGGGGCCATCACCACGGGGCTGGCTGCCCTGTGTGCGCACCTGTACACGCGCTATCGCCGGCCGTGGTTTGGTTGGTTCGCGTTGGCGTGGGGGGTGTACGTGGCGCGCCTGCTGTGCATCCTGAGTTTTCTGCTCACGCAGGAACGGGTGTGGTTGTACTGGCATCAGGTCACCACCGGATGGACCGCGCTGGTGTTGTTGTGGGCGGCGATGGTGTTCCTCAAGCAGCCGAAGACACGTCCGCAGTATCTGTTGTACGCGCTGTTCCCGCCGCTGTGGTCGTATATCGCGATCTATCAGCTTGACCACTTTCTGTGGGCGGCGCTCCCCGCCGTGCTGTTTCTGAGCGGAGCGACCGCGTGGACGGGCTGGGTGTTCTGGCGGCATCATCGCACGGTGTCGTCGATGGGAGCGCGCCTGCTGTCCGTCGCATTTTTCGCCTGGGGCCTGCATCACCTCGACTACCCGTTTCTGCGCGCGCAGGGCGCGTGGACGCCGTGGGGCTACTATCTCGATATTTCCTTCGAACTGCTGGTGGGCGCCGGACTGGTGCTCCTGGTACTCGACGACCTCGGTCGCGGTGTGCGCGCCCTGTCGGCGTTGTCGGGCGATCTGCAGCGTCGCGACGCCAGCGCTGATCCGATGGATCTGTTGCTCTCGCGGCCGTTGACGCTGCCGGGTGTGCGTGGCACCGCCATGTTTCTCTTTGACGGTCAAGACGCCAACGGCCACTTTGCACGCGGCGCCGGCAGTTGCGCCAGTTGGCAGGATACGGTGCCCCACCACGATGTCGCCAACGCGCTCGCGCGCATGCGACTGACCCGGCGCCCGCAGGTGGTGGCCGGTGTCGGTGGCTTCCCGTTCATCGCCGCACTTCCGGTGTCTGCGGCGCGCGGACTGGTCGGGGCGTTGGTGATGGCGGGCGATGTGCGAAACCCGTTCACGGCGCTCGACGACGATTTTCTGCTCGCGCTCGGACAGCAGGTGGGAGCGGCACTCGAACAGTTTGAACTCGACCGTCAGCTCGCCGCGCGTACCACGGCGCTCGAACGGCTGTCGGCGCGCATGGTGCGGCAGCACGAGGACGAACGCCGCCGACTCTCACGTGAACTGCACGACGAAACGGCGCAGGTGTTTTCGGCGGTGAAGATGCAACTCGAGTCGTTGCGCTCGTCGCTGGTCCCCGCCGCCGCGCCGCGACTCGATCGCCTGCTGTCGCTTGTCGATCAGGGCATCGCCAGCATCCGTCAGGTCACGAGCGACTTGCGGCCATCACTGCTCGACGATCTCGGGTTGGTGCCGGCGCTTCGCTCGCTCATCACGGATTTCAACGATCGAAACGGCTTGCTGGTGACACTGACGGCGCCCGAGTCGGTGCCACCACTCTCGCCCGATGCCGAGCTCGCACTCTTCCGGGCGCTGCAGGAGGCGCTGTCGAATGTGGCGCGGCACGCTGGCGCCACGGCGGTCGATGTCTTGCTGCAGGTTGATCCCGAACAGCTGGTCATTCGCGTGCATGACAACGGCCGCGGGTTTCCGACCTTGCGCGATGGGCAGCTGCGCGAGTCGGAAGGCCGGATGGGAT
>JAGNMU010000390.1 GCA_017991005.1 Gemmatimonadaceae bacterium
AGCTACCGGCTTGGCATCTTCGGTTCGTTCTCGCACCCCGAGCTATCAGCAGAGTCGACACCGCGCGCGTCGGGGAACTACGGGTTGATGGATCAGGCGGCGGCGCTCCGTTGGGTTCAGGCGAATATCGCGTCATTTGGCGGCGATCCCGCGCGCGTCACCATCGCCGGCGAATCGGCGGGTTCCTTCTCGGTGTCGGCACTGATGGCCTCACCGATGTCCAAGGCGCTTATCGCCGGCGCCATTGGCGAGAGTGGTGCCTTCTTTGGCGCCACGCTGTCCGCACTGCCGCTGGCGAGAAGCGAAGAGAACGGTGTGAACTTCGCCAAGGCAGTTGGTGCCACATCGCTGGCCCAGCTCCGCGCACTGTCGTCGCATGAATTGCTGGCCGCTGCATCACGCCGTGGCGTGCCGCGCTTTGGACCGAATGTGGACGGCGTGTTCTTCCCGGAGGCGCCACCAGCCATTTACGCCGCCGGCCGTCAGGCGCGCGTCCCGCTGCTTGCGGGATGGAACTCGGAAGAGTCGAGCGGGCGCAGCGTCGTGGCCAATCCCACGCCGGAGAATCTTGCTGTCTCGCTCAACCGCATCTTCGGCACACTCGGCGCGGAAGCACTGACCGTATACGGCGGCACCACCACGCTCGAAGTCGCTCGCGCCGCCACCGACCTCGCCAGTGACCAGTTCATCGGCTTCGGGACGTGGAAGTGGTTGGAAGAACATGGACGCAGTGGTCAGCCGGTGTACCGGTATTTCTACAGTCGGGCGCGGCCGCCGGTGGTGACGCCGTCGCCGAACGCCAACGCCAATGCGTCGACGAATCCGTGGGCCGCCATTCCCGGCGGTGCCGCGCACTCGGCAGAGATCGAATACGCGATGGGCAATCTGGCCCGCAATACCGTCTTCGCGTGGACGGATGACGACCGCGCGGTATCGGCCACGATGATGACCTACTTCGTCAACTTCGTGAAGAGCGGGAATCCGAATGGCGCCGGCGTTCCCGAATGGCCGCGTGGACACCCCGATGCCAATGGCGTGGTGACGCGCATGCGTATCGATGTCCAGTCGCGCGCCGAGCGGGAGCCGCGTGAACGCTATCTCTTTCTGCAGCGGGCATTCTCGCAGCGATAAGCCTGCGAGAGCGGCGTTATCGGTGAGACGAGCAGTAGTCGTACACGGTTCTGAAGAACGTCGGATGTTTGCTCGCAAGCCAAACATACGCGTGTTCAGCGTCGCCACCCTTGGCGCGCATCAGCTCCACCAGTGACTGACGCGCATCAGCTGACGCTGACGCGGCCGTACCGCACAGCTGCACCACCGGCGCGAGTCGGGTGAACGCGTCGCGTTCGTTCTGCGTGAACTCCGTCGCGAACGTGTGCGGTGAGACACCCAGCAGGTTCGCCACGTCGTTCGTGATGGACGCCGCCGCTTGCTCGTGATGGTGCCGGGAGGTCTGCGCCAGCAGGTGCGCCACCCCCTTCGAGCATCGCGAGAGCCATGACTCATCAAAGAACGGATACGACGCGCCCTCCGGCAGCACCAACTGCATGGTACCGTGTGCCAGCGCGCGCAGTGTGGCGGCCGAGGATTTCAGGTGGCGCGACCGAGACAGACGTGCAGCTTCGCGTTCGGCTCGTGCACGCAGTGCCCGTTCGGGCGGACGAAATCCCATGCGCCAGTAGAACCAGTAGGCCCCGCTCGCGATGGCTTCTTCGTTGTCTTCACCGAACTGCACGGCGTCCACCACAAAACGTGTCACGCCAAAGAGCGCGTGAAACGCGCGCAGCATCTGCTGCCAGAGAAATGCCGCCTCGGACCCGCGAAATGGCGCGAAGATATTGATGCCGGTGTTGGCCTGATGGAAAAGCGGCGTCACACCGCCATATCCCACTGGCACCCCATTGGAGAGCAGCAGGTAGCCGTAGTTCGATTCGAGGCTCAACCGGTCGTCCGGTACCACGCCGAGGATGGCGAGGACCACCCCAAGCCCAAGCGGAGCGGTCCAGACCTCGCACGGATTCGCGTGCGCAAATGCGTAGACATCGCGGCAGCGGGTCGCGAGTGCAGCACGCGCCACGTCGATCACGGCGGCGCCGCCTGCAGCGTCGAGGCGGGTGATGCCCGGCAGCGGTTCAGCGATGGCGCGTATGGAGTCGGGATCTGGCCGTCGGAATCCGCTTCGCACAACGACGTCTGAGACGGCCAGTGCATTGTGCGTGACGGCCGCCGGCGATCCCGACAACGACCAGCGGACCCGCGGTTCCTCTGCTTCGTACATGGCCCGATACACCGACGGGTGAATCGGCGCACGTGCGGCGCTGGTGAGCAGCCAATGGAGCGCACTCTCGGTGCGGACGTCGCGCTCGATGTTCAGCCACTCCTGCGTGGTGAAATCACCGTTCTCAAATCCGTCTTCCTCGGCGCGGTGCAGCAGTGGCCGAATAAGCGTGTCGATGCCGCTGGTGTCGTCGATCCCGTCCCAGTCGAACTCGATGTCGCGCGGCCATCGTGCAACCATCCATCGGGCAACGTCGAACGGTGGCGGATAGGTCGCCGTGCTTCCCGCCATGCCGGTGTCGTCCGCGCGTGCGCGCTGTGACGGAGAGAGCGACCGAAGCGCGGGCTCGATGCGACGCAGCGCCGCGCACGCCGCCGCGTGTACGTCGTGACTATCCGGGAACGCCCGCACGAACAGCAGGTCGTCATGGAGCAGCTCGAGCGCGGCGAACGTGCGCAACCGCACACCGTGGCGAGCGATGGCGCGCAACACGGCCAATTTCTTCGTCGTGTCAGCAGGGGCGTAGCGGTTGCGAAGGGCATTCAGCCCTCGACACTCGGCGGCGGTCCGCGCGTGGCTGGATGATTTCACACAGCGAGAGTAGGCTCGCGCGCAGCGCCGGAGCGTCGGGGTTTCCCCCGCGCGGGGCGAGGGCGACGATGACACCGGACCGTCGAATGGGTGGTTCGGCCCTTGACGCCTCCGGCGCGGGCGCGCTTAGCTATGTCGCCAACACACCACTCACGGAGTTCGCCATGCGTTTGATACTCGGAGCCACCGCCGCCATCGCGATCGCAGGATCGGGATACGCTGCCGGACGCGCTCAGCCGGCCGCGCCACTCGACGAGCACGCCAGTCACAATGTGGCGGCCTTACCAACGACGGTCGTTGGCACGGCAGCAGTGCAAAGTCAGGCGATCCCGGCTTCAAGCGGAACCGCAGCGGCTCGGATTGCCGCATCACCTCGCCACGCCGAATGGGTCGCCATCAAAGTGGGGGCGACCGACAGCGTGATGGCGTGGGTGGTCTACCCGGAGCGGAAGGACAAGGCGGCGGTGGTCATCGCCATTCATGAAAACACCGGCATCAACACCTGGACACGCGCGGTGGCCGACCAGCTCGCCGCCGACGGATTCATCGGCATCGCGCCCGATCTGACCACCATGTTTCGCACCGGCGATCTCAAGGCCGATCCTACAGCCGATCAGGGCCGCGCCGCCATCGGCCAGGTCACACCAGAAATCGGCAATCGCATTCTGGATGCGGTTGCCCAGTACGGCATGTCGTTGCCCGCCGCGCAGAAAAAGTACGGGATCGTTGGATTCTGCTGGGGTGGTGGCCGTTCATTTCTGCATGCCGCGACCGCTCCAGGCCTGACCGCATCGGTGGTGTACTACGGGTCCCCGCCGAACGCCGAGCAGATGGCCGCCATCAAGGCGCCGGTGCTCGGACTCTACGGTGGTAATGACGCACGGATCAACGCGACCATTCCAGCCACCGACTCAACGATGAAGACGCTGGGCAAAGCCTACGAATATCAGATTTTCGACGGCGCGGGTCACGGTTTTCTGCGCGCACAGGACGGAAATGCCGCCAACGCCGCCGCCGCGGCCGCTGCGTGGCCGCGCACGATTGCGTTCTTTCGTGCAAAACTGGGCAAGTAACGTCGCGGCCCGTTGATGTATCTTGTTTGTTCGTCAACGACGTACGACTGCCCGAGTGCCTCCTCTGTCCAACGCTCATGCCACTGCCCGTCAACGATATCGCTCCCGGTCTGGTCGTCACGTTGGACACGGATGTCCTGCGGGCACGCGGTGACTGTCAGACAAACGCCGAACGATCGGGTGAACAGGACCGGGCGGTGACGGGCGTGCAGTCATTTCTGCTGCTGGCCGTCGACACAAAAACGGGCGGTTGCACGGCGGTTCCCGTATTTGCCAAGAGTGCGGTAGGCAACCAGCCGCTCGACAACCGGCAGAAATCTGGCGACCACGCCGAGTGGCGCGCGGCCGCCAGCTTCTTTTCGCGCTGGCAACATTGGCGCATGCCGGTTGATGCCGTGGTTGCCGCGTACGCCGACGAGGACACGGCGCCTGCGTCGCGACGTTGGTACGCGGCCGATGATCGCTCGGCGCTCGATGATATCAAGAACTGGGAGGGACGAAACCGCGCGGAGTATCGCGCGGTCTGACCGGACGACCGAGGCTGTCCATGCGCATGGAGGTCGAGCGCGCGTTGCGCGCCTACGCCGACCC
>JAGNMU010000040.1 GCA_017991005.1 Gemmatimonadaceae bacterium
CAAGTCCACGCCGGGCGCCGTGGACGTGGCGCTCAGCACCAAAGGGCAGAAGCCGGAGCTGACGGTCACCGTCGACCGCGGCCTCGCTGGAGCGCTCGGACTCAGTGTGGGCCAGGTGGCGCAGGCCATTCGGCCGGCGTTTGCCGGGCTCGACGCGGGTGACTGGGTGGATCCGTCCAATCAGACCCGCAAGGTCATGGTGCGTCTCTCGCCCGACGCGCGGGCACGCGGCAGCGATCTCGCGCAGCTGCCGGTTGGTGTGGGGCAGGGCGCGAATGCCCAGCTCATTCCGCTGCAGCAGGTCGCGCGCATCCGGAGCGAGTTGGGCCCGGCTATCGTGAATCACCTCGATCGCGCCAACGTGATCAAGGTGGAGGCGAATATCGCGGGCAAATCGCTCACCGAAGTCACCAATGTCTTCGCCGAAAAGGTGAAGGGCATCGCCATGCCGCCCGGCGTGCAGGTCTCGCAGGGTGGGCAGGTCGAACAGCAGAACGAAGTCTTCACCAACGTGTTCATCGCGCTTGGCGTCGCCGTGGCGCTCATGTATTTGATTCTGGTGGTGCAATTCGGGTCGTTCCTCGATCCGATCGCCATCCTGATCTCGCTGCCGCTGTCGCTGATCGGTGTGATGGGTGCGCTCGCGATCACGGGGAATACCATCAACATCATGAGCCTCATCGGGGTGATCCTGCTGTGCGGGATCGTGGCAAAAAACGCCATTCTCCTGATCGATTTCGCCAAGTGGGCCCGCGAAAAGAACGGCATGCCCCTGCGTGAGGCGTTGATCGAGGCGGGAGCGATCCGGTTGCGCCCGATTCTCATGACCACCTTCGCGCTCATCGCCGGCATGATTCCGGTGGCGTTGGGGCGCGGGGAAGGCGCACAGTTCCGTGCGCCGTTGGGTGTGGCCGTTATCGGCGGCGTGATCACGTCGACCGTCCTGACGCTGCTGGTAATCCCGACGTTCTACGAGATCTTCGACAACATGCGTAGCGGACTGCTCCGTCGTGTCGGCATGACCCCGCCGCACACCGGCCAATTCCGCACCGTCGATCCGGTCCCGACGATGGGTGACTGACCGGCAACCCGCAGCTGATTGGCCGCGGAGGCCATAGCGTCTCAGCGGTAAGGCTGCACTAGATTTCCAGATCCCCGCCGACACCTGAACGGGGGCCGATGACCGGCAGGATCGGTCATGGTCCCCGTTCGTGCGTCTGTGTCCTCGATGTTGTCGTTGCACTTCCAGCCTTCGTCGCCCGACCGATGCCGTCCGCGCTGCGTCTCATTCCGCTGTCCCTCGTGGCTGTTGCCGCGGTGGGGGCCAGCGGCTGGGCGGATCTGGATCTCATCAACGCATTGCCCGACGACTTCTGGACCTACGCGTTCATGGGGTTGTCGGCGATCGTGGTGGAAGAGCTGGCGCCGATCTTTGGCGGGATTGCGGCGCATGAGGGAGAGCTGCTGCTGCCGAAGGTCATTGTCGGTATCACCTTCGGCGGCTGGTTTTGTACCAGCCTGCTCTATGTCGCAGGCCGTTCCAAATGGGATGCCATTCGGCGCCGCTTCCCGTCACTGCGCGCGGCAGGCACGGTTGCGCTGCGCGTGGTTGGGCGCAATCCGTTCACTGCGTCGCTGTTGGTCCGTTTCGCGTTCGGGTTGCGCGTGGTGCTGCCCATCGCCTGCGGGGCCGCGCGTGTGCCGGTCGCCCTGTATCTGACCGCGTCGCTCATCGGATCACTGCTGTGGACGATCTTGTTCACCGTGATCGGGTACGCCGCCGGTGAAGCGGCCGTACGCGCCGTCGGTCATCTGGGCCGGGCGGGCGAGATCATTGGCGCGGTGATTGTAACCGGCGCCGTCTTCGCGTTTATCCGCTGGAACCGGTCTCGTCGCGCAAAAAAGGAAGAGCGCCGCAAGCGGAAGGCCGCACGCGAGACCACAACGGTTTGAGCGCGGCGCGTCGATAGCGGCGAATGCCGCTATCGAATCTTTCGCGTTCGGAAGTGTGCGGCGCCATCACTGTCGCGCTCCAACAGGATGATCTCGTTGCCTCGGGCATCGATGAACATCGGCAGCATGCCGGGAATGGTCTCCGACTGCCGAGTCTGCGGATTCATCATCGTGCGTACCGGCCCGCGCGGCAGGTCGAGGGCACCGATCACCAGGCCGGCGCTGTCGTAGGCGGTCCACCGTTCGGGGGCGCTGTCGTCAGCCGGAAAATCACGCACCCAGAGTCGTTGGTCTGAGTCGACAAGGATACCACGGTAAAACGGCCACGTGGCCGCGCCCGATGCGGGCGTGGCGGTCGGCGCGGCTGATCCGGCCGATCCGGCTGCCGCCACGGGTCCTCCCAGCCACCGCGTCGCTTCGTCCGCCGTCATGGCGCGCGGTTTGTCGGCCATACGAATGATGCCCGTGAGTTTCCCTGTGGCATCAAACCGGCGCACTTCGTTCTTGCGCGGATCGCTGATGTACAACGACGGTCCGCGCACCACGAGACTCGCGTACTGCGAGACGCCACGGAATGACATGCTCGGGAACACACCGATGGTATCGAAAACCTTGCCGTTGAGGTCGAGATGGAGCGCTGCCGTCAGCGGCACCTCGTCACCGGTCGGTCGCAACACCATCTGCGTGGTGAACGTCCCGTCGTTGAAGCAGCCGTCATTCTGAAACCCGTTCAGCGGCGTTTCAAACTGGCGGATCATGAATCCGTTGCGCGCGAAAATCGTGATGCGGCGGAGATTGCCGTCAAAGGCGATCAGGGTGTCGCCGCGTGTGCGGCACAGTCGCATGAGACCACGAAACTCTCCCGGGCCGCTGCCGTTCCGCCCCACGACGGCCGTCTGAGCCCCCGCCGCGTCGAAGATGCGCACTTTCGTCCAGTCAATCACCGCCAGTCCGCCGTCCGAAAACGACACCCCAGTCAGAAAGCCACTGCGGTGATTGAATTCGTCTTCGTCGTACTCCTTGAGCCCGCCGATGTCGCGCAGCACGGAATCGCCCAACCGAAACACGATGGGCGCGGCCGCGCGCGGCGGGTTCTCGACGAGGTGCACTCCGTTGACCGTGAGAATCCGCGCCTTCTCGGGCACCGTTTCACAGGCCGCGGCGAACGCCGCCGCCAGCACCACTGCGGAAACCACCACGAGCCGCCCGCGCATCATGCCACCTCCGCCGCTGCCTGACGCAGCGCGGTCCACACCGAGTCGATATGCGGGCGATCGGTCCGGATATTCCCGATCGCCAGGCGCAACGTGTATTTCCCGTTGAGCTTTGTATGCGACAAATACGCCACGCCACCGGCGTTGACACGTTCCATGATGGCGGCGTTCATGCGCGCCAGTGCGTCTTCGCTGGCGCCGGTCGGCGCGTACCGAAAGCACACGAGTGACAGCGGCACGGGCGCCGTCAGTTCCCAGCCGCCCTCGAAGTGTACCATGCCGGCAAACTCGCGCGCGAGTTCGCAATGGAATCGGATGCGCTCGGCCAACCCGTCGGCGCCAAACGCGCGCAGAATCATCCACAACTTGAGCGACCGGAATCGGCGGCCAAGTTGGATACCGTAGTCCATCAAATTGATCGCATCGTCCTGACCGTTGGTGACCAGGTACTCGGGCAACAGCGCGAACGCCTGCCGGAGTGCGTCCGGTCGCTTGGTGTACAACACGGAGCAGTCCATCGGGGTGAACAACCACTTGTGGGGATTCACCACCAGCGAATCGGCGCCGTCGACGCCGTCCATCAGATACCGGAGTTCCGGCACGATCGCCGCTGGGCCGGCGTACGCGGTGTCGACATGCACCCAGCAGTTGTGCGCTTTCGCGATACGGACAATGGCTGGTACCGGATCGATACTCGTCGTGCTGGTCGTGCCGATGCAAGGCACCACGGCGAGCGGGCGATAGCCGCGTGCGAGGTCCGCCTCGATCGCGGATTGCAACGCGTCAGGCCGCATACGGAATTGGTCGTCCGCTGCAATTTTGACAAGGTTGTCGTGACCGAGTCCGAGCGCGATGACCGCCTTGTCGATCGACGAATGGGCGTGCTCGCTGCAGTAGACCCGCAACGTCGGGAGGTCCGCCCGCGCCGCCATACCCCGGGCACGAATATCGAGTCCGGCGGCTTCTCGTGCGGCAGCCAGCGCGTAGAAGGTGCTCACGCTGGCCGTATCGGTTATCTCGCCAAACCAGCCGTCGCCGAGTCCCATGAGTTGACGCAGCCAGTCGAGCGTGACTTGCTCGAGTTCGGTCACGGCAGGGCTGGTGACCCACAGCATGCCGTTGGCGTTCAGCCCTGCTGCCAGCAGCTCCCCAAGGATTCCGGGATACGACGCGCTGTTCGCGAAGTACGCAAAGAACGAGGGGTGATTCCAGTGCGTGATGCCCGGCAGAATCGTGCGCTGAAAATCGGCCAGCATGTCAGCGATCGGCTCACCAACCGCCGGCGCCGACAACGGCAGCGCCGCGCGGATGTCGCCCGGTTGCACGCGGCTCTTGACGGGGTGTCGTTCCGGGTGCTCGAGGTAGTCGGCGATCCAGTCGACCGCCGCGTGCGCGGCCGCGCGAAAGTCACTGGCCGGGATGTCGCCGAGAAAAGGGGTTTCGGACATCCACACAACCTTGCGTCTCGCGTCGCGAGTGGCAACAGCGAACAGCTCACTGGAGAATCGCAGACGCGCAGGGGGCGCGGAGGCCCCTGTCCGACAGGTGGTTGCCGTTCCCAATTCACGAATGTTGGGGATCGCTCCGCACCTGCCGACAGCACGCCTCTGCGTCTCCTGCGTCTCTGCGATTAGGCTGTTCGCCGTTCGTCGCACTCGGCGGTGGAGCCGCGACGTGCGCAGAACCGCAACGGCAAATCGCAGAGGCGCAGAGGCGCGGAGGCCCGTGTCCGACAGGCTGTTGCTGTTCCCAATTCACGAATGTTGGGAATCGCTCCGCACGTGCCGACAGCACGCCTCTGCGTCTCCTGCGTCTCTGCGATTCCGCAGTTCGCCGTTCGTCGCACTCGGCGGTGGAGCTGCGACGTGCGCAGAACCGCAACGGCAAATCGCAGAGGCGCAGGGGGCGCAGAGGCTCGTGCCCGACAAGCCGTTGATGTTCCCAAGCAAACCAACTGGGGAATCGCTCTGCACCTGCCGACAGCGCGCCTCTGCGTCCCCTGCGTCCTCTGCGTCTCTGCGATTAGGCTGTTCGCCGTTCGTCGCACTCGGCGGTGGAGCCGTGACGTGCGCAGAACCGCAACGGCAAATCGCAGAGGCGCAGAGGCGCGGAGGCCCGCGTCCGACAGGCTGTTGCTGTTCCCAAGCAAAAGAAATGGGGATTGGCTCCTCATCTGCCGACAGCACGCCTCTGCGTCTCCTGCGTCTCTGCGATTCCGCAGTTCGCCGTTCGTCGCACTCGGCGGTGGAGCCGCGACGTGCGCAGAACCGCAACGGCAAATCGCAGAGGCGCAGAGGCGCAGAGGCGCGGAGGCCCGCGTCCGACAGGCTGTTGCTGTTCCCAAGCAAAAGAAATGGGGATTGGCTCCTCATCTGCCGACAGCACGCCTCTGCGTCTCCTGCGTCTCCTGCGTCTCTGCGATTAAGCTGTTCGCTGTTCGCTGTGCGCTGTGCGCTGTGCGCTGTGCGCCGTGTAAGTCGCAGACGCCGCACGGGCCGACGATGCCTACGGCTGCAGTCGCAAACCCCAGTGCGTGCGCAGAAACTCCTCCAGCACCTCTGCCGTCGCATCGGCGAAGAGCGCGCGATTGGCCGGCGTGTCGCGCACGCCGGTGAAATTCGCCTCGATCTGCACGCCGCAGATTGAGCCGTTGCTGGTGCCGCCGAGACTGGCCGCAGCGCTGCCACACGTGTGCCGCACCGTGTTGTCGCCGCCGTTGAAATACGCCGTGCCGTTCGGCGATGGATCGCTGCTGCTTGGTACCGACGGAAATCCACGTGCGGCATACAGGGAGCCGAGGCTCGACGGCCCGCGTAGCAGCGCCGCGAACGACAGCGGCGAAAACGCCGACACCGTATTGATGCTCGACGCGGTTTCGTACGCGGCCGATGCATCCAACTGCACGTCGGACCGATTCAGGTCGGTATCGGCCAGGAGATACCCCAGTTCGAGCCGTGCCAGGGGATGGGCGTGGCCGTGGATGTCCATGTACCATCCCTTGCCGTGAGCCGACAGCACCGCGGCCTTGGCCGTGTTGATAAAGCTGTGCCAGTCCTCGAGCGCCACCGTCGCCGCGGGGTTGCCGCAGGCGGCCTCGGGCGCGACCCGGTTCGGATCCAGCTTCCGGCGCGACAGGTGCGCAATCACCACGTGCGGATACGTGCCGAATCGCGCGAAAAACCGTGCCTGCATCGTGCGAACCAGATCCGCCGTGTTCGCGTCGGTCACCGTCGTTGCCGACCCGCCGCACGCGCTCGCGGTGCGATCTGGAATGGACGACGGGGTCAGTGAGCCCCCATGCGGGGCCGTGAGAATGACGGGTGCGTTGCCCGCGATATACTCGATGTACCCGTTGGTGCCGAAATACGACTGGCCGGCGGTGAAGGTCGCGGACGGCGGCGGCGTGACGGGTGGCGGTTCGTCAATCTGGGCGGCGCTGCCGCAGGCCGTGCACAGCAGCAACACGCCCATCCGCCACACGCGGCGCCCCCACTCATGAGGCGCGGCTGGGCTCATGTCGGCAGGTCCTTGGGCGTCGCATGCCCGACGATGATCGTGATGTTGTCGGTGCCGCCATCATCCAGGGCATCCTGCAGCAGCTGTTCGCACACCGCCTTGGCCGATGTCATGCTGCGCAGGCGTTCGGCGATGCGTTCGTCGGACACATGTTTGGTCAAACCGTCGCTGCAGAGCAGGTGGACGTTGTGCCAGTTGGCGCGGAGCCGCGTGACCACCGGCGTCGCGGTTTCTCCGCCGATCGCGCTGGACAGCACGTTGGCCAACCGGGACCCCTCGGCTGCGGCACGCGTGAACACGCCTTGATCGACGAGATCCTGCGCCAGGGTCTGATCGCGCGTGATCTGCGTGAGCTGATTGTCGCGAAACAGGTAGTAGCGCGAGTCGCCAACCTGCAGCAGGTAGTACCACGGCCACACACCCAGGAAAAGTGTCAGCGTCGTGGCCATCGTGCGTCCTTCAGCTTCCACCGCCGCGCGCGACACCACCGCTTCGTGGCACTTCATCGCCGCGTCCTGCAACTGTTCCACGAACATGGCGTCGGAGGCCTCGTTGCGATCATAGCAGCGCACGCTGGTGCTCACGTAGTGCATGGCATTCTCCAGCGCGGTCGCACTCGCGCGTTCGCCACCCACGGCGCCACCCACGCCATCGGCGATCATGGCCAGAAAGGCGAGCCGCTCGTCGCCCATCTGCAGGCTGTCCACATCCGCAAGACTCGTCTGCAGCACATCGACGCGGCGGTGGATCGTCGCGAGTACGAAGTGATCCTGATTGATCTGGCGAACCTTGCCCACGTGCGTGAGACCGTACACTTCGATCTCGTCGTCGCGAGGTGGACGCTCGGGTGAGGGTGTCAGGAATTGGCTCATTCGGCGCTCGGGGCGATCGGGACTCACCGCTACAGGGTCTGCGGGAAGTTACCACCCAACCGGGATGCGTCCATCATGTCGCGTGTGTGTGCTTGTGGACCATCCGAACGCGCCGGTAAGTTCTGCGCCGACCATCCCTGCCGCCGTCCGTGCGGTCCCACCGTTCATCCCTCCTGCGGAGTGTTCCCGTGCCGTCTACCGTACTCGGCGAGTTTCTTGGCACGCTGGTGCTCATTCTGTTTGGCAACGGAGCGGTTGCGACCGTACTGCTGAAAGACTCCAAGGGGGAAGGCAGTGGGTGGATGGTCATCACGACCGGCTGGGCCATCGCCGTGCTGTTGGGGGTGTTCACCGCGAGTGCCTTTGGCGCGCCAGGCGAACTCAATCCGGCTGCGACGATTGCCAATGTGATCCTGGGCACACGTACATCATCAGACGCGCTCGCGCACATCGTCGCACAATTCGCCGGCGCCATGAGCGGATCGGTGCTCGTGTGGCTGCATTTCCTTCCGCACTGGTCGCGCACCAACGACCCGTCGCTCAAGCTGGCCTGTCATTGTACGGCGCCGGCGATTCGTGCGACCGGGGCGAACCTCCTCAGCGAGGTCATCGGTACGGCGGCACTCGTGTTCGTGGCCAATGCGGCGTTGAGTCTTGCGGCGCAGGGCGCAACACCCGCCACAAACATCGGCCCCGTGTTGGTGGGGGCGCTGGTGTGGGGGATCGGACTTTCACTCGGCGGCACCACGGGCTACGCCATCAATCCGGCACGTGACCTGGGCCCTCGCCTTGCACACGCACTGCTGCCGATCGCCGGCAAAGGGGGCAGCGACTGGTCGTACGCGTGGATTCCGGTCGTGGGGCCCATGATCGGGGCCTCGCTGGCGGCATACGCATTCGCGACGTTGAGTCGGTAGGGTAGCGCGGGCGACAATGGCTCTGAGAAGGGCAAAGGGAAGCAGGAACGGCGACAGGGGTCGGGCGCAGTACGGATTCCAGACTGCCTCCTGACCCCTGTCGCCGTTCCTGCTTCCCAGGGCCCTTCTCCAGCCATCGCGCGCCGCGACAATCCACATTCCCCCCGCCTGCACCGCATCCCACGAGTCGTGTAGACTGCATCAGCGCCCGCGAGCAATCCGCCCGGCGCGCTGTCGACGCTCTCTTCACACGTCATGCTTTCGTTTGTCGCAGGATTGCTGCTGGTCGCGCAAACCGGGGCGGCGCTCCCCGATTCGCTCGGTGAATTGCGAGGGCGCATCACTGATCGCACCACATCTGCGCCGGTGGTGGCCGCCACGGTGCGGGTGCAGGGCACACGCCTCGGCGCGCAGGCCGATGACGAAGGGCGGTACGTCATCGCGCGATTGGCGCCCGGCACCATCACCGTGTCCGTGCAACGCGTCGGGTACGCGACGGAAACGCGAACCGTCGTTGTGCTGCCAAACGCGATCACGACGCTTGACGTCGCGTTGCGTGCCGCCGCACCCGCGCTTGCCACGGTGAAGGTGTCGGCCGACGCCGCCGAACGCGAGCAGTTCAAACTGTCGCCCAGTCCGGGTGTGGTGATTGTCAGTCGTGAGGTGTTCAAGCGCGTGCCGGTCATTGGAGAGCCGGATGTGTTGCGGGTGGTGCAATTGTTGCCCGGTGTGGTGGCCACCAACGACTTCACGGCTGGGTACAACGTGCGCGGCGGTGAAAGTGATCAGAATCTCGTGCTGCTCAACGGGTATCCCATTTACAATCCGTTCCACCTCGGCGGACTCTTCGGCACCTTCATCGATGAAACGGTCGGGTCGTTTGAGCTGGTGCCCGGCGGCTTTCCCGCGCGCTATGGCACGCGGCTCTCGAGTGTGCTGAATGTCACACCGCGTGAAGAGGAGCGAAGTGGTGTCCACGGGTCGGCGAGTGTCTCGGTGCTGGCCAGCACGGTGTCGCTGGGCGGTACCGTTGGTGGACGAACGTCGTGGAATGCGGCGGTCCGCCGCACGTATGCCGACCGCTTTGTGGCGCTGCTCTCCGACAATCAGTTGCCGTACTGGTTCACCGATGCGCAAACACACGTGCGCCACCAGTTCGCCAACGGGGGCACGCTCTCGCTGACGGGATATTTCGGGCAAGACGTGCTCGATGCATCGCTGGCCAGTTTTGGTGACAGCACGCAGGCCGGCGGCGGCGATTTGCGTTTTGACTGGGGCAATACGCTCATCGGCGTGGCCTACGAAAAGCCGCTCCGGCGTCTGCTGGGCGGCGACAGCGCACGTCTGATGCAGCGCGTCTCGCAGACGGGCTTTGCCACCACGCTCGACATCGGGTCCGGTTCGCTCAGCTTGCGCAACCGGCTTGGCGAGTCGCGGGCGTGGGGAGAGCTCTCCCGCTGGAAAGGACAGCACGAAACGCTGCTGGGGTACGAGTGGTCGGCGTATCGCATGCGCTACAACGCCACCTCAGCCGCTGCCGGAACCGACGATCTCTTCGCATCCAGCCGCCAGCCGTCGGCCGCCTCGCTGTATGTCGATCATACCGTGCGTACCGGGCGGTTCTCTGCGCGCGCCGGTCTCCGCGGCGAAACCGTCACCGGCACGGGATGGACAGGACTCTCCCCGCGTGTGTCGATCAAGTGGTTTGCCAATCGCGACCTCGCCTTCACCATCGCCGGCGGTGCCACATCACAGTGGACGCCGGCGCTCCGCAACGAGCAGGCGCCGGTGCGCGTGTTCGATTTCTGGCTGACCAGCGATCGCTTCACACCAGTCGCACGCGCGTGGCAGGAGATCGCCGGTGTCGAGCGCTGGTTTGGCGTGTCACGCTTTGTGCGAGTGGAAGGCTGGCACAAGACGTACAGCCAACTACCGGCAACCAATCTGCGCGACGATCCGGACGTGCCGGGCGATGAGTTCATTGTCACCACCGGACGCTCGTTCGGCCTGGATGTGCTGCTGCGC
Organism: Gemmatimonadaceae bacterium; assembly: GCA_017991005.1. Lineage (GTDB taxonomy): Bacteria > Gemmatimonadota > Gemmatimonadetes > Gemmatimonadales > Gemmatimonadaceae > Gemmatimonas. The sequence goes on from JAGNMU010000040.1 coordinate 10,498, forward strand.
CAGTTGGAGAGCGAACGCTTGTCCGGATGGCTGGCGTATTCGTTCGGCGTCAGTCGACGCACCGGCCCAGACGGCGACTTCGCGCCGGTGCAGGACCGTCGGCACAATCTCAACCTGGTTGCCTCATTCAGACCCGGCGGCAAATGGAACTACGGGGCGCGTCTTGGGTTTGGCACCGGCACGCCCTTCACGGATATCGTGGGCCAGATCGTGCGGCGACGCTACGATCCGTTGGGCAATACGTTCGAGTCCGGATCGCTGGATCAACAGTTGGAACCCATCGGGGGCATTCGCAATGGCGCGCGGTTCCCCGTGTTCCAGCGTCTCGATCTGAGCGTCACGCGTGAAGGGACCGGCCGGCTGCACTGGTCGCCGTATCTGTCGCTGATCAACGCGTACAACGCCAACAACGTGTTCACCTACGCATTCGACTACGCCAAGAATCCCCCCACGCGCACCACATTCTCACAGTTTCCGTTCCTGCCCACGGCCGGGGTCAAGGTGTCATGGTAACGTTCACGCCGACACACCTGCGCACTATCGCTACCGCGACACTGATGTTGCTCCTGGGTGGCTGCGAACTGGCCAAGATCCAGGTCGCGTCGCCGCCACCGACCGTGGTGGTGCATGCCGTGCTCAATCCCGACGCCGACGAACAGGTGGTGCTCGTCGAACAGACGCTCACCGGACGCGTCACGATTGACAGCACTCTGCGCTTCAACCCGCTGGACCCCATTCGCACGGCTGGCGGATCGCCCGTCACCGATGCGGATGTCCGTTTGCTCGCGGACGGCGATTCGGTGGGCGTCCTGTTGACCGAAACGCGCCGTCCGGGCTCGACCGACGCTCCGGCGCCGGTCGCGGGCACCGGTCGCTATCACGTGTCTCGCAATCAACTGGCCGTGCTGCCGGGCCAACGCTACCGCCTGCGTATCAAGACCGCCGACGGCATTCAAGTCACCGGAGAAACGCGCATTCCCACGGCCGCTGCCGGTTGGACACCCGGCGCGGGATCTGCGAGCGTACCCGCCACCATGTTTCGCACCACGGATACGCTCCGTGTGAACTGGAATGCAGTTCCCGATGCACGAAAGTATGTCATCCGCGTGGAGACGCCGGATGGTCCGTGGTTTCTGTTCTCCGACTCGACGCGCTTCAACCTCGCGGGTTCCCTGCGCAACTTTTTCGCGGGCAACTTCCCCTCCGTGTGGTACCCGGGATTTCTGCAACCACTCAGTGTCGTCGCCGTCGACGCGAACTACTACGACTACAATCGGTCCGGCAACGATCCATTTGGCGGTTCAGGACTGATCAGCAGTGTTCGCGGTGGCATTGGCATGTTCGGCAGCGTGCTGCCGCTGCTCAGGCGCGACGTGTCCGTGACTGATCGTGACGTCTCGCCATTGGATGCCCGGTGGGTGGGCACCTCGGCCATCGCCGAGCAAGTGGAGTGGGACCTCTGGGTCGAATCTCCCGGTCCCACCATTTCGTCGGTGAGCGGACGCGTGCGTTCGACTCCCAATCGCTACATCGTGGGAACCATCGAGGGCGATCTGCTGCGACTGGCGACGCTCGATGGCATTTCCCGCGAGGATACGATCTCCGCCTTCACCGGACGACTGGCCGGTGATTCCATCAGCGGCACCTACAACACGCGTTTTGCGAGCGACGGGCCGCGTGTCTTTCGCCGCCGTCCGCGAACGCCTTAGCTGAACAGCAACTCCAGTTCCTCGCGTCCCAACGTCGACAGCACCGACGAGTCGGCGCGAATGATCGCATCGGCGAGGTCTCGCTTCTGATCCTGCAAGGCGAGCACCTTTTCTTCGACCGTGTCACGGGCAATCAGGCGGGCCGCGAAGACGCGGCGCGTTTGTCCGATACGATGCGCGCGATCGATCGCCTGCGCTTCAACCGCCGGATTCCACCAGGGGTCGAGCAGATAGACGTAGTCCGCGGCGGTGAGATTGAGACCCACGCCACCGGCCTTGAGCGAAATCAGGAACACCGCACACGCCGGGTCATCCTGGAACTGCGACACCACCCGCTGACGATCGGTCGTGTCGCCATCGAGATAGGCGTACGCAATTCCCGCACTGTCCATGCGATCGCGTACAAGGCCGAGCAGCTTCGTGAACTGAGAGAACACGAGGACCTTGTGCGATTCGGCGACGGCTTCGCTCACGCGCGAAAGCAGCAGGTCCACCTTGCTGCTCGGTTCGTCGCGACGGGCAGGGTCGAGCAAGCCGGGATGACAGGCGGCCTGACGCAGCCGCAGCAGCGCCTCCAGCACGTGCATCCGGTGTTTGCCGATCCCATCGGCGCCGATCTGCCCGAGCAGTGAGGTGCGATAATGATCGCGCAGCTCATCGTATCGGGCGCGTTCCTTCGGCGACAGATCCACCAGCAGCGTTTGCTCCAGCCGCTCAGGCAGCTCGGGCGTGACCTGTGCTTTGGTGCGGCGCAGGATGTACGGACGCACGGCTCGTGACAGCAGCGCGCGCGACGCTTCGCGGGTGTTCGCCGCATCCGGGATCTCGGCGTCGCTCTCGACGCTGCCCGTGGCATCCGTGGGCGATGCCAACGCCGCCGTGTCACGAGGGGTCGCCGTCGTTCCGGTGCGCTCCGCTCCATCGTCGATGGTGTCGTCGCCACTGTCGGCATCGACGTCGTCCGGCGTGACCGGCGTGAGAGTGTCCAGTTGCCGCAAATGCGCAGCGAAGACCGACGCCTTGCCCAACATGCCCGGATTCAGGAAGTCGAGCAGACTCCAGAGCTCGCGCAGGCTGTTTTCGATCGGCGTACCACTCATCGCCAGCCGATGTCTGGCGCGCACCAACCGCGCGGCCTTCGCCGACGCGGTGCCCGCGTTTTTCACCGCCTGCGCTTCGTCGAGGACGACGTAGTCAAACTCGATGCCACGCAACATCGCCGCATCGCGACGCAACGTACCGTACGTCGTGAGGACGATGTCGTACTCACGAAACTGACTGGGATCGCGGTCGCGCAGTGGCCCCTGATGCACGAGCAGGCGCAACGTTGGCGTGAACCGCGCTGCCTCCTGCTCCCAGTTGAACACGAGCGATCGCGGCACCACCACCAATGAGGGGCCGGCCTGCTCGACCTGACGCGAGGCCAGCAACGCGAGCAATTGAACCGTTTTGCCGAGACCCATGTCGTCGGCCAGACACCCCCCGAACCCAAAACGCCGCAGGAAATGCAGCCAGCCCAATCCCTCGCGCTGATAGTCACGCAGCGTGCCCTGAAAGGTGGGTGGCGGATCGGCGGCGTGTACGCCGTCAAAGTGCACCAACTGCTCACGCGCATGCGCAAACGCGGCATCGATATCCGGTGCCGGCAGCGCACTGAGCAACACGTCCAGAATGCCCAACTGATTGGCCGCGAATCGCAGGTGTCCATCCACCACGGTACCGGTCGCGGCAAGCAGCCCCGTGTGTTCGAGCCAGTCTCCGTCGAGAATGCCCAGCGAGTTGTCGCGCAGTCGAATGGTGTGTTCGCCACGACGCAGCGCCGCCAGCAGCTCGGGGAGTTGGGCACTCGATTCCCCAAACGCCACCGACGCATCGACATCAAACCAGTCGATGCCCGAGCTCACGTGCAGTGACAGTGGGCCTGCGGTGTGCATCGGACGTCCGTCAAACTCCACCCACCAGCCGTCGCGCACGAGTTCCACGGCCGCGGACATTCCGCGCCCTTCGGCGATGCGCCACGTCGGCATGGCCATCGGGTAGTCCACTTCGCGCTTGAACCCGGCCTGCTCGAGGCGCTGAGTGAGCGCACGCTCGGCGTGTCGATCGCGACGCACCACGCGCCCCGTCGCGATATTCACCAGGCCGGCGGACGGCGCCTCCTCGGCAATGAGGGTCCCGCCATAGTTGAAACTGATGCCCGCTTCAAATCCGGCGGCGCTCCACGGCGCGGACGAGCGACGGCGCAGGGCGACGCGACCCGTCGGCGTGTGGGAGATCGTCTCGATCTCCAGTTCGGGCGGCACCTCCACCGCCGGCAACTGCGGCAACGCATACAGTTCGCGCAGCAGGTCCATCGCATCGCTGCGGGGAATGCCCCGCAAGGCGCCACCGGTGAGCGACCGGATCAGATAGTGCGCGCCGCCATCGACCACGCGCCCCACGCGCGCGTTGGCCACCAACACTCCCTCAGGCGTCAGCAGCGTGGCCTCCAGAAACGCCAACCGATGTCCATCGCGCTCGAGCCAGCCGTCCAGGGCGTAGTGATCCGCGCCATCGGGATCGGTCGCAATCGCCAGACGCATCACCCACGCATCGTCACCATCCCAACTCAGGGTCAGATCGGGCGACGTGCTGAACTGCGAGCGCAGGACACATCGACCGGTTTCGCACATGCGACGAACCGTGATGGGTACAGCGTCGACCGCCACGAGGAACCGCTGCGCCGGACGGAGCGAGACGTCAGCATCAAACTCCATCGTCGAGCCGAGCAACAGTTGCGCGATCTCACGGTCGGTCGCGTCTGGCGCCGCCAGCCACTGCGCCCGCGTCAACCGGAATTGCCGCGTCGGCCCCCACGCACCAGTTCGTTTGTCTTGGGACTGCAGGCCCAGCTCGACCACCAACCCATGTTCGCGCGTCACACTGCGTGCGGCGTCGATGGCGTACACGATGCGCTTGCCGGACGGGAAAACACCCGACTCCCCGCGCGCGTCGAACCCCGACGGCATCAGTGAGCGAATGGCGCGAATCTGCTGCACCCACGGCCGAGGATCCGGCGGTGGCGCGACGCGCGGTGCTGCCAGCGATTGTTGCGCGGCGAGCAACGCATCGGCGCGCGCCCGGTCGGCGGCGGCGCGTTCTTCGGCCTCGCGGACCAGTCGCGCCCGTTCTGCGGCTTCGTCGGCTTCACGCAACTCTCGACCGGCGGCGAGGAAGGCCTCGTCCGGCGTGGACGGAAGCGTGCCGGCCCGGTCGCAGGTGACTAGCGTGGCCCAGATGTGCTTGCAGTTGCCGTGATCGCGCGCATAGCCGCAGCTGCACTGCAGCTCGAGCGCCCCGCCCGCCACCGCGCGGATGTGCACCGTATAGAGCGCCGTCCCGCGCACCCGCGCCTCCACGAGCGACGGGCTGGTGGAGGTCACCTCGACTCGGCCACCACGAACGTAGTCCTCGCCGCGCGTGCGCAGCAGCGGCGTGAACGTGGCGATCAGTTTGCGCGGAAGGGTCACAAGCAGCCGGTTGGCGAAGCAGAAGGGCGACGTCGAACCTTTGAATGTAGCGAGACGGAACACCCCCTGCGCACTCCCGGCCAAAACATCACGGGCGGTTCAGCGTGTCAGCGCACGGCCATCGCGGTAGGCCTGCACACCGGCGTGGGTGTCGTGCAGCAACAGCAGCGCGTGACGCCGCCCGTATTGCCGCATCAGGTCCAGCATCAGCGGGGCCTCGCCGCCCCACGGGTAGCCGAACACCACGTCAAAGTCGTCCAGAGCGTGCCCGAGCTGCAGGTACCCCGACGGGCCATCGCCCGTGGTGACGGATTCGTGATCCGCAGGGCCACGGGAGGGCCAGCGATACCCCGTGGGCAAGAAGCTGCCGCACACGAATCGGGCCGCCGAGGAGTGCCGCGCCGCCAGATCGCGCGCCGCACGGACGAGCGACGAGTCGAGTTCGATGCCGCACGCGTCAAACCCCAGCATGTCGGCCATGATGGTAATGATGCCGGACGCGGAACCCAACTCGAGGAATCGCCGCCCCGGCGCACGGTGCGCGATCAACGCCGCGCGGACCACGTCATAGTCGGCGGCGACAAACGGGTGGAACTCCCGTACGCGCACCGTTGCGTCAAAGCGTTCCCAGAACGCCCACCCGTCCTCGCAGAGCGTGTCGAGGCGGGCATGCGGGATCGGGTCGAGGGTTGGCTCGGGCAACGGTTCAGGCATCATGGCGCAGAATCTCGCTCGTCGCGGCCGGGTGCAACACCACGGCGTTCGCAAGCGTGCAGCCCGCCGGTTGCGGCGTAGATTCTGCGAATGACTGATTCCGTGCGAGACGCCCGCCGTAACCACGGGCCGTATGCGCGACTCGCCATTCCCGACGCTGCGCCGAGGTGACCGACGCATGACCCTCACCCCCGACACGTCCCGCAAACCGCGCGACGACGAAATGGATGTCTTTGGCGTCTCGCACGTCGGCAAGGTGCGCCAGGAAAATCAGGATCACTTCCTGATGGCGACCATTCACAAACGCGTGCAGGTATTGGGCACCAACGTGGACGACGAGCAGCGACCGCCAGCCGCCGAACAGCGTCTGGCCTATCTCGCCATGGTCGCCGATGGTGTCGGAGGCGGTGTCGGAGGCGGGGAAGCGAGTGCCATCGCGCTCGACGCCACCATGCACTATGTGAACAACAGCATGGCGGCATACTACGGCGCGCAGAGTGACCCGGAGCAGGTGATGGCGTTGCTGCAGGCCGCCGCCATGCGCGCGCACGAAGCGGTG
>JAGNMU010000041.1 GCA_017991005.1 Gemmatimonadaceae bacterium
AGGCAATATGGTGCGAAGGTTCGTTGCCGTGGGCGTATTGGCCGATCAAGCCGGTCAGGTCAGCCTGTTCGCGGCCCGAAAGTTTGGCGCTTGTCGTGAACAATTCATCGAGCTTGGCGATAAATTTCTCACGCCCGCCCATCAGCGTCATCAGGTGCGAAACGTCCTGCGGAGCAAAAAAAGAATACTGCCACGAGTTGCCCTCGGTAAATCCAAAATTGACTTCGGTCGGCGAAAACGGCTCGACAAACCCGGCGTTCTTTTTAGCACGGAAAAATCCCGTCTTTGTGTCAAAGAGGTTTTCGAAATAGCGGGCACGAGCTTTGTATCTTTCAACCTCTACTTCAAGTGCTTTGAGGTAGGCAGCATCGCCCGGCCCGGAGCCGCGACGAGACGCGCCTCGTGGAATGCCAACAGGCAACCGGCGCTGTTCCACAAACCGGAAACGTAGCGTCGATCACCTTCGCAGGGTGCGTGGTGGCTCCTGCCTACCCCGCACGGGTACAACTCAAATATGCGACAGACTTTCCGCTCCGTGATGACCTTTTCGCGCCTGCCCCGTCGTTTTGCCGCCCGCATCGCGGCCACGTTTGCAGTCCTGACCTCCGTGTCGGGTTGCCTGGCGTCCACGCAACAGGAAGTGGACATCGGCAACCAGTACGCGGCACAGGTCGACCAGCAGCTCCCGCTGATTCGCGACCCCGAAGTCGCCCGCTACATCACCGTGCTTGGTGATTCGATTGCGCGCGTGTCGGACGACCGGAGTCTCCGCTGGACCTTTCAGGTGGTGGACCAGCCCGATATCAACGCGTTCGCCGTGCCCGGCGGTCACATCTACGTGTACCGTGGCCTGATCGAGAAGACCGCCACGATGTCCGAATTGGCCGGTGTGCTGGGACATGAAATTGCGCACGTCACGCAACGTCATAGCATGCTGCAGATGCGCGATCAGCAGCGCGCCAACGTGGGCGTCACACTGGGCTGTATTCTCGCGCCGGCGGTGTGCAACAGCGGCGTGGGGAATGCGGCCTTACAGCTTGGTGGCGGCGCCGCGTTCGCCAAGTTCAGCCGAGATGACGAGGCCGAAGCCGACAAGTTTGGTGTCACGTACATCACCCGCGCCGGCATCGATCCGCGCGGCATGCCGAGCATGTTTCGCACGCTGATGGCGGAGCGCAAAACCAACCCCAGTGGTCTCGACAACTTCTTCGCGTCGCACCCCGTGGAAGAGAGCCGGGTGGCGCACACGGAAGCCGAGATCAAGAAGCTGGACCCGGTGGTGATTCAGTCGCTCACCAAGGATTCGCGGGCGTTTCAGGCGTTCAAGGCGCGACTGGCGTCGCTGCCGCGAAGTTCAGTGCGGAAGTAACCGCACAAACTCCGTCACCAACCCCTCAAAACTCGCCGCCACGGCTTTCCCGGTCTCCACCACTTCCTCGTGATTGAGCATCTGCAGCGCCATGCCGGCCGCCTTGTTGGTGATGCACGACACCGCCGCCACCCGCATGCCGATGGCGCGAGCCACAATCACCTCCGGCACGGTACTCATCCCCACGGCGTCCACGCCCATGCGCTCGAGCATGCGCACTTCGGCGGGCGTTTCATAGGTGGGGCCCAACAGCCCGCAGTACACGCCGACCTGCAGCGGCACGTTCACCACACGTCCGGCCTCGTGCAGCAATTGCTGGAGTTCAGCGTCGTAGGGTTCGGACATATCCGGAAATCGCTCGTCGCCCGATTCCACCGGCCCTGACAGCGGACTCCGGAACATGAGGTTCATGTGGTCCGCGATGACCATCAGATTGCCGGGTTCGAAGGTGCGCCGAATACCACCCGCGGCGTTCGAGGCGAAATACACCGGAGCGCCGAGTGCGTGCAGCACGCGCACCGGAAACGCGGCCAGTGCCGCGTCATGTCCTTCGTACATGTGAAACCGGCCGGCCAACAACACGACGGGCCGTCCGCCAAGGGTGCCGACAATGAGCTGTCCCGCATGTCCCGCCACGGTCGCCGTCGGAAAGCCGGGCACGTGCGAAAACGGAATGCGCACCGCATGCTCAACCTTGGCAGCCAGCCCTCCGAGGCCTGAGCCCAGCACGATGCCGCATACTGGCGTTTCAAAGGCTGCGCCGACGCGCTGGCGAATGTAGTCCGCCGCCACCTTGGCTTCGGCGGCACCGGGCGCATTCTGGCGCGCCGCAAAACTCCCCGTGACAAATGGCATCGTCATGCGAACGCGCGCTCCTGAATACCGGACACGTCATCACCGGAGAGCAACTGGAAGATTTCGCGCTCCGCCGACGCGCGCATCGCGCGCCGGTCGGGCAACGGCAGAAACGCGGCATCAAATGACGCCAGCGCCAGCGACGACAGCTCGGCAAAGCCATAACCGAGATGGCGCGCGCAATCGACGTATTCGTCGGTCAGCGACACACCGCTCATGAGCCGGTTGTCGGTGTTGATCGTGACAATCCCGCCCATCTCGCGATAGCGTTTGAGCGGATGCGTCGCAAAGGATGAGACGGCGCGCGTCTGCACGTTGCTGGTGGGGCACACTTCCAGCGGAATCTGCCGGTCGATGACATACGCTTCGAGCACCGGGTCTTCAAAGAGACGCGTGCCGTGACCGATGCGATCGGTGGCGCAGCGATGCACGGCCTCGCGAATCGACATCGGTCCGTCGCCTTCACCAGCATGAATGGTCACAGCCAGATCGTTGGCGCGCGCAAAGTCAAAAGCGAGTGCGTGCACATGCGCCGGGTTACCCAACTCACCGCCAGCCAGATCAAAGGCCACCACGCCGCGCCCCTTGAACGAGACTGCCAGTTCGGCCATCTCCATCGCATGCGGCCATGGCAAACTGCGCAGGGCGCAGATGATCACGCGCCCCACCGTGCCCGTCTCGCGTTCGCCGCGCACCATACCGCGCACCACCGCCGAGACGACATCGTCAAGCGACATACCGCCGCGCGTGTTGAGCGTCGGACAGAACCGCACTTCGATGTACCGCACGCCGTCCAGCGAGGCGTCGAGAATCAACTCGTGCGCAATGCGCTCGAGCGAGGCGGCATCCTGCATCACGGCGAGCGTGATTTCGAATCGCGCGAGATACTCCTCCAGATTGTGCGCATCATCGACCCGCATCCACACGCCCACGGCCGAGGCGGTCGTGAACTGCGACGGCATGGCAACCCCTTGCGCGTGCGACAGATCAAGCAGCGTGGCCGGCCGGAGCGAGCCGTCAAGATGACAGTGCAATTCCGCCTTGGGCATCGCCTGCACCACTTCGGTGAAGGCGTTGAGTGCTTCCTGGTTCACACCGACTCCTCGGCGCGGTCGCGCACCGGCACCACGCGAAAGATGGCGCCGCCATTGAGCGGTGTGTCCGCGGCTACGGGCAGTCCGCGACTATCGGTCAGTCGCATGGTCCCACCCGCCACGGCGTCGGCCATGTCGGGAAAGAGGGCGCGCACGGCATCGCACGCGAGTGAACCGTTGGGCACACTGACGCCACGTTCGTTCACGTATACACGCAGGTCGGTCGGGCCCCGCTGGGGCACGTCCGCTGCGGGATCGTTGTTAGTCATGGAGAAGTTTCGCGAATCGGCGACCCAAGTGCCACTGGTGCGCGGTCGGCCGCGCACCCAGCTCGCGCGACGGCGGCCGACCTCCCGACTCGGCGGCGCGGCCGCGATTCTGCTCGGCGTACGCCGCCGCGATGGCAGTGGCGGGCTGCAGCGACCAGTTGCGCGCGGCATAGTCGTTCGGATCCAGAGCCTTGCCGGCGGCGGCGGCGCGCGTGACCTCGTCGATGATCAACTGACGGATGTCGATCTCGCGACTCCACACGACGGGCGCGTCGGCCAGCATGGTGAACCCACCACCGCCGCCCGCGCGATAGTTGTTGAGCGCCAGGGTGAACGTATCCGTTGCCGACACCTCGCGGCCCGAGACACGAATCGGGCCGATGCGCTGCCCCACCGGCTGGCGAAGATCGATGCTGTAGTCCGCGCCGGCCACCACATCGAAGTTGAATCCCGGAATGGCCGCGTCGATCAGACCGCCGACCGGCACTGCACCGTTCGCATCGAGTGAGCGGTAGTAGCGCGCCGAATGTTCGAGAAACGCACGCAGCTGCGCGCCGGTCACGCGCAGCACACGCAAGGTGTTCTCGTACGGGTAGATCTTGCTCAGCATGGCGCGCGTGATCACGCCGCTGTCGAGCCCCGCATCGAGCGAAAACGCCGCCGCCGCCGACAGCTGCGCGCCCGAGGCGCGACGCTGCACCTCGTTCACCAGATCGGTGATGGGGCTGTCCGCCACACGCGCGCTGTCGGCGCGCCAGCGAACGGCCGATCGTCCGATCGGGGCGTTGGCCCAGGCGATCGTGGCGCGGTGCGTGTTGGTGGTGGCAGCCAGCACGTCGGGTGACTCGGCATGACCGTCGACGCGCACCGACTGTCCGCGCCGCGTGACCACCCGCCATTTGCCGCCGCGCAAGCGACCAGCGCGTTCCAGTGTGAGCGTGGCGATACCGACCGTGGCCGCCCAGTTGCGCGGCTGGATGAGCAGTGCGCCGTTGATGGTGGAGTCCACCAGCTCGCGGTGCGAATGGCCGTAGACCACCAGGTCGATTCCGTCGATCTCGCGGGGCACGCGTGCGGCCACGTTCTCCGACGGCAACCCCGTTGCCGTGGTGTCGTAGGTGGCCGCTTCGCTCAAGCCCGAATGCAGCAGCACGATCACCACATCAGCGCCGCGCCCCTTGGCCTCTGTCACCGCACGGCGCACCGCCGGCACGATATCGGATACCGTCAGCCGCGCTTGGCGCAGATTGTCGGCGTCCCACACCATCGACCCCGGCGTGGTGGCGCCAATGATGGCAATGCGCACCGTGCCCATGCGCGGCTGCGAACGTTCCACCATGGTCCACGGCGCCACGAATGTGCGACCGGCGGCTTCGTGCACATTGGCGGCGAGAAACGGAAACCCGGCCTGTGCGACGGCACGCCGGAGCAACGGCACGCCATAGTTGAACTCATGATTGCCCAGCACCGCTGCGTCGTACCGCATCACGTTCATCGCGGCGATGACCGGATGCACGGTTGGCTGACTGACTTTCGCCGCCACGAAGGTGAGCGGATTGCCCTGCAGCAGGTCGCCCCCGTCGACCAGGAGCACACGCCCGGGATTGGCACGCCGGACGGAGTCTACGACGGTCGCCGCACCCGCCAACGTGTGCGCGGGATCGGCGGCATTGGCGTAGTAGTCCCACGCGCGGAGGCGCCCATGCACATCCGTGGTGGCGGCGACCACGAGATCGAGGCGCGCGGGGCCCTGACCGGCAGCCGGCAGTGCGCCGACGGTACTCAGCAGCGCCAGGATGCGCCGCGCCCAGCGCACACGGGCACCGGCAGCGGGCGGCGCATTGCAGGATCGTTCCATGGGAGAATGCTAGCGGACGCGCTGCCCCGACTGTAGCGGGCCGTCGGGCTCGTCTGACTGCCGCCCCTTCCCCCCGCCTTGCCTAGCCCGCGAAGTTCCATGAACCCATTCGTCGGGTCCGGCACCGATACACACCCGTTACACCGTCGTGGCATGCCGGACACGACGCACGGTCAGGCTATTCATCGTGTCGTTTCGAACGCTGTACACGTTCCGGATCTCCCGCGGATGAAGCCGCTCATCATCGGCATCGCCGGAGGGACCGGATCGGGCAAGTCCACGGTGGCCCGTAAGGTCGCAGAGGCATTGCCCGACGCATCAGTCGCCTTTCTGGAGATGGATGCGTACTACCGCGACTTCCGTCATCTGACGCTGGAGCAACTTCATCAGGTCAACTGGGATCATCCGGACGCGTTCGATGTGGAGCTTCTCTCCGCGCATCTGGCCGCGCTCTCGCGGGGTGAGCAGGTGGAGATGCCGGTGTACGAGTTCGCCTCGCATTCGCGCAGTACCCGGACGCGTTCCATCGCCCCGGCCGACGTGGTGGTGCTCGACGGCATCCTGTTGCTGGCCGAACCGACCGTCCGCGAGTGGTGCGACGTGAAGGTGTTTGTCGACGCCGATCCGGATGTCCGCCTCATTCGCCGCATCAGACGAGACACCGCCGTTCGCGGGCGAACGCTCGAATCAGTGCTGGAGCAATACCTGACTACGGTGCAGCCGATGCACCTGCAGTTCGTGGAACCCAGTAAGCGGTATGCCGACGTGATCGTGCCTCGCGGCGGCAGCAATTCCGTGGCGATCGAGATGATCGTCGCGAAAATTCAGCGACGACTGACGACGCGAAGTACCGCGCGCGCCGCGTCGCCCACACCGGCGTTCGTTGCCACGGCGCCTCCCGAGATCCGATCCGCATGAATCCTGCTCCACCGTCCGCAGAACGCATTCTTGTGGTTGATGATGAACCCGAGATTGTCGCCCTGGTCGCATACCACCTTGGCAAGGCAGGCTATCAGCTCGCCACCGCTGCCACCGGCCAGCAGGCACTCGATGCGGTACGGCGCGAACGCTTTTCACTCGTCGTGCTCGATCTGATGCTCCCCGGCATGTCGGGTTTCGATGTACTCGAAGCGATACGCACCGACGAAGCGACGCGTGATGTGGCGGTGCTGATGCTCACGGCCCGCCGCGAAGAACCCGATCGCATTCGCGGTCTCTCGCTCGGGGCCGATGACTACCTGACCAAGCCGTTCAGCCCCAAGGAGCTCGAGCTTCGGGTGCGCAACATCTTGCGGCGCTCGGGAAATGCACCGTCTACCAATTCCGATACCGTTGTCATCGGCCCCATGCGGATCGATCGTGCCGCCATGACGGTGGCAGTGGAAGACCGGCCTGTCGAACTGACACCGACGGAATTCAAATTGCTCCTCACCCTCGCCGAACGACGCGGTCGCGTGCAGGGTCGCGCGCATCTGCTGGAAACGGTGTGGGAAGCGGCTCCGGATATTCAGACCCGCACGGTGGACATGCATGTGCAGCGGCTGCGAACCAAACTCGGTGCCGCTGGCGACCTGATCGAAACCGTGCGCGGGTTCGGATATCGCTTGCGCGCGCCAGCGCCGCGCGGCGGGTGAGCACGCACGATCGGTGAGACTCACCCAACGAATCGTCCTCCATACGGTTCTCGTGTCGGCGCTGGTGGTCGCCGTGTTGTTCATCGCGGTGGCCCGGGCCGGACTGGCCGGCAACGCGCGTGGCGAATTTCTGCTGCTGGGCGTGGGTGCGATCGCCGCAGGAGCCGCGCTGTCGTGGTGGCTGGCACGTGGGATCAGCACGCCGATCGACGAGTTGCGGACGGTCGCCAAGGCGCTCGCCGATGGCGATCTGTCACGCCGCCCGTCGCTCACGGGTACCGGCGAGGTCGGGGAGCTCGGCGACTCCCTCCGCAAATTGGCCGACGAACTGGATGCCCGCCGAAAGTCGCTGCGCGCCGAAGAAGAACTGCTCGTGGCGCTGACCGAGTCACTGAACGAAGGCGTGGTGGCCGTCGACGCTCGACTGCAAGTGGTGCGAATCAACGAAACGGCACGTCAGTTGTTGCGCTTGCGTGAGCCAGTGCCGTTTCCTGCCGATTACCTGCCGCGTGATCGCACGCTTCGCGAGGCGCTGAACGCGGTGCTGTCGCAGACTGAAGCGGTTCCGGGCGAGGTGCGCGTCGACGATCGCACACTCTCGCTGACGGCTCGCCCGCTGCCCGCCGGGGGCGCGGTCCTCGCACTCTACGATCTCACGCCCTTCCGTCGCCTCGAAGCCGTCCGTCGCGATTTCGTGGCGAACGTCTCGCACGAACTCCGGACACCACTGACGGTGATTACCGGCTTTGTCGAAACGCTGCAGGACGATGATCTGCCGCCCGACCTTCGTCGCAAGTTCCTCGGTATGGCCGAGGGGAATGTGCGGCGCATGCAACGGATCGTGGATGATCTGCTTGACCTCTCACGCATCGAGTCTGGCGGCTGGCTGCCCAATCCGATTGCGCAGGACATGACGGCGCTGGCCGCAGAGGTGCTGGCGCCGCTTCAGGCGGCGGCACAGGCCAAGGGAGTGGCGCTCCGCGTCGAGGTGCCGCCCGACACGTCGTTGTATGGCGATCCCACGGCGGCCCGACAGATCCTGAGCAATCTCGCGGAGAACGCCCTGCGGCACACCATGACCGGCGAGGTGGTGCTCTTTGCGGAGCCACACGACGACGGCACGTGGATCGGCGTGCGTGACACGGGTGTTGGCATGGAGGCCGAACACCTGCCGCGCATCTTCGAGCGATTCTACAGGGCCGATCCGGGGCGTTCACGTGAAGCTGGCGGAACCGGCCTCGGTCTCGCGATCGTCCGCCACCTGGCCGAGGCGCACGGTGGTCGGGTGCGCGCCGAATCGACGCCTGGGGTGGGCACCACCATCGCCGCGTTGTTCCCGAGTGGCCGGGAAGACTCGCCAGCGTAACGGCTAGTAAGACGGCGCGGGCGGCCCCTCATCCCGCGTCGTGAGATCCTGCGCCGCGCGGTGCTGCGCCACTCCAACATCCCGCTGTCCCTCATCCGACGCCTCGGCAGCCACTTCACTCGACGCTTGGACCTCATCGGCCATCGGCTCAACGATGGCAGGCGGCCGACCCGCATGGGACGACGGGTCCACCCGACGCGGACGTTTGCCGGCGTACGCTTCGGCAATGAGGCGGGGCAAGAGCACACCCGAAGGGCCTTCAACAGCCAAAACACTGGGTCCCCGCCGCTGCCCTTCCATAGTGGGATTGACGACGATCACCGTGGCACCATGCGCGGCGGCCACCCAGGGCAACGATGCCGCCGGCTCGACCACATTCGAGGTACCAACCGAGAGAAAGACATCGCACGCCACCGCCGCATTCCGGGCGATTTCGTACTGATCCATCGGCAGCGGCTCGCCAAACCAGACCACATCCGGACGCATCAGCGCGCCGCACTGTTCGCAGGTGGGCGGCGCGTCAGCCTGATCGTCCCGCGGCTCGATGGTCCCTGCGCACCCGGCACTGCAGCGGGCCCGCATGATCGAGCCATGCAGTGACACGATATCGCGGCTGCCCGCGCGTTGATGCAGATCATCAACATTCTGTGTCACCAGCGTGCAATGCGAGACACGCATCGCCAGCGATGCCAACGCGAGATGCCCGGGATTGGGCTGCGCCGACCGGACCAGCGCGCGCCGGGCCGCATACCACTGCCACACCCGCTGCGGGTTGGCCGCGAACGCCTCGGGCGTTGCCAGTTCCTGCGGGGTGAACTTGGCCCAATGCCCCGTCAGCGCGTCCCGAAAGGTCGGGATACCGCTTTCGGCCGAGGTGCCAGCCCCGGTCAGGACACACACGTGCTCGGCCGAACGCAAGGCGCGGGCCGCGACCGACAGCGCCTCGGCGCGGGTCTGTGGATCGGTGGTCGGGGGTGAGGCGACACGTCGGACGTGCGCGGACAAGCCGTTGTTCGGAGAGGTGGGAGGCATTTGCGGGCGACGTTACTCACGCGAGGCGCCCGCGGCAAGCAGCATTCGCGGCCGAAATGCGAAAACTGCCGGCAAAATGGCGGAAGGCCTGTGCGCGCCCGTGACACGTTCGTTGCACGGCTGTGGGCAGATCGCAACCTGCGTCACGGAGCTTATACGGGTCTGGATCGACCCGACGACCATCGGACGGTTCACACCAGCTCGACAACCTGACTCCGACGACTATCACACATGCGTAACTCCGCCAACGGAAACCTCCGCATCTCGGCAACACCTCCAGTGCGCGGCATCGCTGCAGCAGCGTGGGGTGTGCTTCTGGCGCTTGCGGTTTCCGCCTCTACCGCACCGCTCCGCGCACAGAGCGCCGGACCAACGGGCAACATTACCGGGCGCATCATTGACGCCACGACCGGACAGGGACTGACCGGTGCCCAGATCCAGTTGGTTGGCACCACCAACGGGGCGTCATCTGGTGTCGATGGACGCTATCTGATTGTACGGGTGCCGGCGGGAACGGCCACGATCCAGGTCCGTCGCATCGGCTACGGTCCCAAAACGATCACCGGTATCATCGTCCCCGCCAACGGCGGTGTCGAACTGGATGTCTCGCTCAAGACCGCTGATGTGCAATTGGCCGCCATCAGCGTGACGGCCAGCAAGGAGAAAGGGTCGGTCAACGACGCGCTCGATCAGCAGAAGAATGCCACGAACGTGGTGAACGCCATCACGGCGGAGCAGATCGCGCGCAGCCCCGATGCCGATGCGGCGCAGGCGGCGCAGCGCGTCTCGGGCATCTCGATTCAGGATGGTAAGTATCTGCAGGCCCGCGGTCTGGGCGAGCGCTACACCACCGCGTCGTTGAACGGGGCGCGCATTCCAAGCCCCGAGCCCGAGCGCAAGGTCGTGCCGCTCGACTTGTTTCCGTCGAGTCTGTTGCAGGAAGTCACCATGAGCAAGACGTTCACGCCCGACCAGCCGGGTGACTTTGCCGGCGCGAACGTGAACATCCGCACGAAGGAATTTCCCGCGTCACGGCAGATCAACTACACCGCGAGCTTTGGCGGCAACGATCGCGTCGTCGGCCAGACGCTTCCGTTCGCCCCGCGTGCCGGTGGCGAACTGGTGGGCTTCTCGTACGGCGCGCGCAACATCCCTTCGGCGCTCGCCAATGCCAACTTCTTTGGCAGTGTCACACAATCGCAGTTCAATCAGATCGCCCTGCAGCAGCGCAACGTCTGGAATGCCACGCCGCGTTCGGGTGGTCCGAATGGTTCGTTCGGTGCATCGACTGGTGGCAACACCATCTTCGGCAAGCGCGTGGGCTACGTGGTGAGCGCGAACTACGGCTACTCGGAAGAAGTGCGCGCGAACGAGCGGTTTGCCGTTGGCAACCAGGGTCCGAACAACACCGTGGTGCCACTGACTTCGCTCTCCGGGATGACCGGCCGTTCGTCGATTCAGTGGGGCGGCATCGCCAACTTCTCGACGCTGGTCGGCAGCCACTCCCGACTCTCGCTCAATACCACCGCCACGCGCAGCGCTGACAATGAAGCCCGCACGGATCGCGGTTTTGATGAGAATCTGGCCGACAGCATTGCGCGTACGACGCTTCGCTACGTTGAGCGCGGTGTCGTGACCGTGACCGGACAGGGTGAACATCAACTGGGCGATCGCAACAAGACGTCCTGGTCGATGACGTACGGCGAGACCAGTCGCCGTGAGCCGGACCGTTCCGATGTCGTGTATTCGCGTGGCGCCGACGGCAAGTTCTCGCTCCTGGCCTCACTCGATGGCGCCCGCCGGTTGTACTTCCGGCTCAAGGAAGAAAACGTGACGGCGCAAGTCGACCATGCATTCCAGATTGGATCGATCGCACGCCAGAACGCGCTCAAGATTGGCGCGTACACGCGCGGCACCGATCGCACCGCCGATGCGCCGATTTATGCCTTCATTTCGCGCGCGCCCTCGGCGCTGCTGACCGAAAATCCCAGCGTCATTTTTGGCCCGACGCAAGCGTGTGACAACTGCTCGCTCATCAACGTGCAGCCGATCGGCCAGGCGGGTTCGTATGCCGCCACGGATCGCACCACGGCGGGATACGCGATGCTCGACTGGGGGGTGTCCGATCGCATCCGCGTCATCACCGGCGCACGCGTGGAGCATGCGCGCATCAATGTCGACGCCAGCACGCAGGGCGGCTTCACCGCGGCGGCACGACTCAACAACACCGACGTGCTGCCGTCGCTGCTGGTCAACACGCGACTGTCGGAGACGCAAAACCTGCGTCTCGGTGTCACGCGTACGCTGGCGCGTCCGGAGTATCGAGAGCTCGCTCCCGTCACGTTTCGCGATGTCCTTGGCGGTGTGAGTGTGACCGGCAACGACAAGTTGGAGCGTTCGCTCATCGACAACTATGATGTGCGCTACGAGTACTTCCCGAACGCCGGCGAGATTCTGAGCGTCGGTGGTTTCGTGAAGCGCTTTGATCGTCCCGTGGAGCGCATCGAATCGGCCACGTCGGGCGCGTATCAGGCGCTGTACCAGAACGCCGTGTCTGCCACGAACATCGGCATCGAGCTGGAAGCGCGGAAGCAGATGAGTTTCCTCGGTGCCTGGGCGCAGTCATTCACCGGCTTCTCCAACGTCACCGTGATGTCGTCCAAGGTGACGCTCGACACCACACGCGGCCTCTCGGTCACCGACCGCACGCGCCGACTGGTGGGTCAGGCTCCCTTTGTGGTGAACGCGGGCCTCACGTATTCGTCCGCCAGCGGACGCACCAATGCGACGGTGCTGTACAACGTGGTGGGTGAACGCATCTTCGCAGCCGGCGTGGCACCGCTTCCCAACATCATCGAAGCGCCTCGCAACGTGGTTGACCTGTCGCTGCGCTTCCCCGTGTGGCGGGAGGTCTCTGGCCGGGTGGACGCGCGCAATGTGCTCGATGCGCGATATCGCTTCATGCAGGGCAATCTCGAACGTGAAGGCTACAACGCAGGACGCACCTTCTCGCTGGGTTTCTCCTGGCGGCAGTAGTTCTTTCACGAACCACATCGGTGTCTTTCGCACGGTCGTGTTGCGCCAGCAGGTGGCGTGACACGACCGTGACGCATTCATGACCGCGTCACGACACCCGCCCGCTTTCGTATCGGAGTCCGGATTGATCGTATCGAACGGACTTCACTTTATACCATAGGGAATCCGATGACGAAGTTCCTGCGCCTGCGCGCATTCGTCGCTACGTCCGCGCTGACTGCACTCGCCGCCTGCGGCAGCGATGATCCGACCGGTCCCGGCGTCACGCCGCCGACGACAGGCTCAGCGGTCCTCTCGGGCACGATCGGCGCCAATCGCACGCTCTCCAAAGATACGGTGTACGTGCTCCGTGGCTTTGTCTATGTCGCCAACGGCGCGACACTCACGATCAACGCGGGCACCAAGATCGTTGGTGATACCACTGCGCTCGGGTCTGCGCTGTTTGTGTTGCGCGGCGCCCGCATCGTCGCCAATGGCTCCGAAAGCCAGCCCATCGTGTTCACGTCGCAGCGCAGCGCGGGCACGCGGTCGCCGGGTGACTGGGGTGGCCTGGTGCTCGTCGGCAACGCCCGCAACAACCGCTCGGGATCGATCATCATCGAAGGCTCGAACGGATCCGTGGTTG
This sequence comes from Gemmatimonadaceae bacterium, assembly GCA_017991005.1. Lineage (GTDB taxonomy): Bacteria > Gemmatimonadota > Gemmatimonadetes > Gemmatimonadales > Gemmatimonadaceae > Gemmatimonas. The sequence goes on from JAGNMU010000041.1 coordinate 13,139, forward strand.
GCGCCGATCCGAATGGCACGGTGTACACCGGCGGCTCGGTCGACACCGATAACAGCGGCACGCTGCGCTACGTGCGCGTGGAATTTGCCGGCTACGCCACGCTTCCGGATAACGAACTCAATTCCTTCACGTTCGCGGCGGTGGGCAGCGGCACCACGCTCGAGTACCTGCAGTCGGTGGCCGGCCTCGACGATTCGTTCGAATGGTTTGGCGGTACGGTCGATGGCAAATACCTCGTCTCGTACGAGGCTGGTGACGATCACTTTGATGCGTCGGAAGGGTATCGCGGTCGCAATCAGTTCTTGATCGCGTATCAGTCCACGTTCCTCACCCCGCGTGCGGGTGCCGGTGCCATCTCGGCCGATCCTCAGGGTTTCGAAGTGGACGGCTGCAGCGGTGGTGGCTGCACGGCACCGTCCAATGCGAACGCGCAGAGCGCGGGCCGCGACGACGGACTGTACACCATGAACATGTTCGCCAACTTCACGGTGATCGGTGTCGGTGCCACGCAGACGACGCCGACGCAGGGTGGCGTGGGTATGGTGCTCCGCCGCGGCACAGGCGGTTACTACCTCAACGGCGTGGTGGCACGCTGGCCGCGGCAGGCCATTTCCGTCCGCGACTCGACGTCCAACAACCGCTTCCAGGCGGACTCGCTGATTGCACGCAACCTCTACTTTGCGGACAACGGCCTGCAAAATTCCGGCGTGTTCTTCGACCCGACCGGCACCAACTTCGGGCAGGAAGCCGCCTTCACGGCTCGCAATTCGAATATCGCCGTCGCGGCGAGCACGGTGACCGCGTCGAGCCTGTTCACCGCGCTGCCGGCCGGTGCAGCCAACACCACCGCCGCCGACTTCGATTGGTCGCCAAGCGCGAGTTCGGCCATCGCGACGGGCGGCCTGGGCACCTTCTCCAACGATGCCAAGATCGCCGCACGTGCCGGCACGTTCATCACGCCCACCGCGTATCGCGGCGCCGCTGCGCCGGGCGGCGTGAAGTGGTGGGCCAACTGGACGGCGTACGCGCGTAACTGACCGTCGCCGCACGGCGCTCGTTGGCCGTTAATGGCGCAGTCTCTCGTACGTCACCACATTCCACGCGGTCGGTGCCTCTGTCGAGGCGCCGGCCGCGTGGTGTTTCCCTTCCTGCAAACCCTCTGATGTTGCGTACCACTCAATCGCTCCACGCCAGCATTATCGCGGCGGCGCTGCTGCTCGCCGCCTGCACCGGTGCACGCGACGCCGTCGCGGACTCCGGCGCGTCGACCTCGGATACCCAACTCGTGACTGCCGCCGATTCACAAGCGGCGCACGTGCAGGCCGTCGTGGCCGCGGGAGGCGTGGTGGATTCGGTCCTGCCGATTGCAGAACAGCTGCGCCGGTTCCGCGCGGATCTCGGCAATGAACCGGACTCGCTGCGAGGCGGAAGTCCCTCCATCAACGCCCTGGTGGAGCGATGGGCCCGGGCGGTCTCCACAAGCGACAGCGTCGCGCTGAACGCGATGACGCTGGATCGTGCCGAATTTGCGTGGGTGTACTATCCGGACTCGAAACTCAGCACCCCGCCGTACGAGGCACCGCCGCAACTGTTGTGGGGGCAGATCCAATCCAACTCAGACAACGGCATGCGGCGAATGTTCGCGAAGTTCGGGAATCGTCCGTTTCGGGTCCAGTCGGTGGCGTGCCCTGCAGCCACGGACAGCACGGATCGGGTGCGGGCGTTCAGCGACTGCACTGTACGTGTCCGCACCGAGAACGGACCGGTCGTGACGGCGCGCTTCTTCGGCTCCATCATCGAATCCCGGGGACGATTCAAGTTCCTCGGCTATGCGAACAGTCTGTAACCACATGCCACATCACCGGAGCACCCCACCCGCTCGTACGCGTCGCCAATTGGGCGCAGGCGCGCCAACAACCCGCTGGCTTCGCACGCACCGAGTGGCGCGCGTCCTACGCGCGATACTCGCGCTCGCGACAGTCGCGCACGTCAGCGCCTGCACGGCGCGCGAGGCAGCGCGTCTCGTCGATTCCGGCAACGTGGTACCCACGGGCACGAGAGTGGACCTGACAGGAGCCGGCGCCACGTTCCCGTACCCGCTCTATTCGCGCTGGTTCAACGAATACGCCCAGCGAACCAACGTGCGCATCAACTATCAGTCGATCGGCTCAGGCGGCGGCATTCGTCAGATGCTTGCGGGCACGGTCGACTTTGGCGCGACGGACGTTCCGATGACGGATCAGGAGCTGGCGCAGGCGTCCGCGCCTATCCTGCATATCCCGACCGTGCTCGGTGCGGTGGCGATCACGTACAACTTGCCCGAACTCAAGAAGCCACTGCAGCTCTCCGGCGAGATCGTCGCCGACGTCTTCCTCGGCCGGATTACCCGCTGGAATGATCCGCGCATTGTTGCACTCAATCCCGATGCCCCGCTGCCGGCGAGCGATGTGCTGGTGGTTCATCGCGCCGACGGCAGCGGCACCTCATACATCTTCAGCGACTACCTCACGGCCGTGAGCCCCGCGTGGGCCGCGGGGCCGGGTCGCGGCAAAGATGTGAACTGGCCCGCCGGTATTGGTGGCAAGGGCAACGAGGGCGTGGCCGGTCAGGTCAAGCAGATGATCGGCTCGATCGGGTATCTCGAAGTGGTGTATGCGCGGCAGAATCGCCTGCCCGTCGCTCATCTTCGCAACAGAGCCGGGCGCTTCATTTCACCCATGCCGTATGAAATCGCGTCGGCAGCGGCGAGTGTCATGGATAGCGCGCCCTCTGGCGCTGACCTGCGTGTCTCGCTCGTCAATGCGCCCGGTGCGCAGGCGTACCCGATTGCGTCGTTCACGTGGCTGCTGCTCTCGCCGCAGCGGATCGGTCCCGGAAAGACCGCCCAGCTGGTGGACTTCACCCGCTGGGCGATATCGGATGGAGGGGAGCTCGCCAGTGGCCTCGGGTACGTTGCGCTTCCGTCGATCACCTCGACGCGTGTGCTCGAACTCCTCGAAACGGTTTCGCCAAGCGCCGACCGGCGGCCGTGACGCAGCTGTTACGAAAGGGCTCGCGTGACCTGATACGCCCTTTCTAGCTTTCCAGAATGACCGTGCCGTCGGCGACTCCGCAGCAGCTTGCGACTCCGCCTTCGCCCGGCACGCCGACTCGCGACCGTCCCGCGCCGTCCAGCTTGCCGCGGCGAAGAGCGGGCGATCGCGTCTACGCACTGGTTACGACCAGCTGCGCGCTGGTGGTTCCAACCCTCCTGGTGCTGCTCGCCATCGTGATCGCTCGCGCGGCGTGGCCCGCCGCCTCGCAACACGCCGTCGAGCTGGTGACCGGCACCGAATGGGACGTGTCACGCGGTCGATACGGAGCCCTCCCAGCAATTATTGGCACGGTGCTGTCATCCATCCTGGCCCTCGCGCTGGCAACACCGCTGGCCATCGGCGCCGCCATCTTTGTCACCGAACTGGCGCCTCGTCGAGTACGGGCGCCCGTATCGTTCTTGATCGATCTGCTGGCCGCCGTTCCGAGCGTGGTGTTCGGACTGTGGGGGCTGCTCGTCCTCGTGCCATTCTTGCGCACCGGACTCTTCCCCCTGCTCATCAACGCATTCGGAGCCGTGCCGTTTCTGCGTGGCCCGGCGTACGGACCGAGTCTGCTGTCCGCCGCACTTGTGCTTGCGATCATGATCCTGCCGTACGTTGCCTCCGTTGCGCGGGAGGTGATCATCGCCGTCCCGCAGTCGCAACGCGAAGCGGCGCTGGCGCTTGGTGCCACCCGATGGGAGATGATTCGAGATGCTGTGCTCCCGTATGCACGCTCCGGCCTCGTGGGCGGCG
>JAGNMU010000392.1 GCA_017991005.1 Gemmatimonadaceae bacterium
GCCCACGGCGCGATCGTGGTGATGGCGCCGCGCGAAATCCGCAGGACATCGATGCGAATATCATCGCCGAAGCCCGGCGGTCCCTTGGGCTTGGTGCTGGGAGGACCCGAAATGATATACGCGATGTTCCACGGACCGATCGCATCCTTGTGCAGATCCAGTCGCAGGCCGTCCAGATCGAGCGAGCGAACGTGAATGATGCGGGAAAACAGCGCTTCGATATCGAGACTGCCCGTGGCATGTTCGACATGCAGCACCGCAACGCCGGCCGTATCCACAATCGACACGCTGTCGAGCACCAGCCTATTCCAGCCGATCTCCCGAAGGGCCCCGACGCGAAGGTGACCGCGACCCTTGAAGCCGCCGTCGATGGTTTCGACGAGCGTAGCCAGCACCCACTGCCGGCCACTCTGGGACTGTGTCACCCATAAGTAGGCGATGGTGACGCCGGCCGCGAGCGTGCCGAGCAATCCAGCCGCCCACCAGAAACGACGCTGACGCGCCGTCATCAGAACGCCTGACCCAGTCCGAAGTGAAACGCCAGTCGCGACAGCACGCCGCGGGCACTCGCGGGGCGATACGTGGCGGGACAGTCGAAGATGCTACCGGGATTTTGTGGATCGATGGACACGGTGTTTCCCGGAGTGGCGCACAGAATCGATCCGCCAACGCCATTGACGCCCTTGGACAGATAGAGCGCGCGTCCCGCGCGTGGTTCGTAGGGTTGGTAACCCACGTCGACGCGAAACGGTCCGAGTGCCGTCACGATACGTAAGCCGAGCCCCGGCGTCGCACGGAGGTTGCCAAACTTGAACGGTTCCGCGCCCCCTTCCCAGATGTTGCCGACATCGACAAACGCCGCGAACTGCAACTGTTCGGCGAGCCACCGGAATCCGCGCCGGTACTCGAGATTCGCGACCAACAATGCCGTGCCGCCGCGTGGCACCACACGATCGAGCGTCGCCGCCGAGTCCACCTGCACCACCGGCACACCGCCGTTGATGACCGAGTCCACCTGCGAGACCACGTACACCAGCGGCCCAAGCAGATTCTGCTGAAATCCGCGCACCGTGCTCTGCCCACCGGCAAACAGCCGCTCCTGCTGCGGGATCAGTGGTGAACCATCCACCAGTCGCGCGCGCGGGGCGAAGGCACGCGCCATCTGCAGCCGCGTGGCGATGACACCGCCGAACACGCGGAAGTAGTTCGCCCCTTCCGCCGAGGTGCGATAGAACGTCACCGAGCTGTCGATGCGCGAGAACGTCTGACCGGCGCGCAACTCCCCGCGCACGCGATACCCTCGCGCCGGATCGAGCGCGTTGTTGGTTCGGTCGTGCGTCAGCGACCCGCTGATGACGCCCACACCTCGGCCAAACAGCGACTGATCGTACTCTTCCTTCCGGCACTGTCCAAAACGCGAGCACGCCTCGGCTGGATCGATCTTCGTTTTGCCGTTCTCGTACTGCACACCCGCTGTCCCAGCCGTGCGCCGGGAAAAGGTGCGCGTCACCTCACTGAGCACGCCGACACCGATCTCACGCACATACGCGTAGGGCTCACTTCTGCGCTCGGTGTACACGGTGGTCAACGGAGACAGTGGCGATCCGAAGAGCCGCGTCGCCGAGACGGTCGCGCCGAGATAGTGGTTGAGCACCGTGAACAGCGTGTCCCGGCGAAGCGCGCGCGAGCAAAGCCCTGGCGCAAAATCGGCGGGCGCACCGACACCGATGCGCGACGCCCGCGCCGTCAACTCCAGGCGGCGGCCAACCCCGAGAAAGCGGCGATCGACAAACCGGGCTTGCGTGCGCAGACATTCGAGCGTGGCCCAGCCCACGCCGACACGGGCATTTCGCGTTTTGGCCTCCGCCACCGCGATACGCAAATCGATCAAGGAATCGCCCGCCGGGGATGGAACGCCGGACGGAATCGTGTCGATGATCACCAACCGGAAGACATCAGCGCGATAGAGATCGCGCTGTGCATTGAGCACATCGGAGGCCCGATATCGGGTCCCGGCATGCAGACTGGTGAGCTTGCGGACGTCGGCCGTATCGATGGTGGGCGGCGTCGGTCCGATGCCCTGGACGTCGATGCGGATTGCGTTGACGGTCGTCAGCAGCCCCGGCTCGAACGATAGATCCACCCGCACGCGCGCTGCCGCGGTATCCACACGTGGTACAAGCACAGGTCGGACGGCGCGCGCATACCCCAAGTCCCGCAGACGCGTCACAACGGCGGTGATCGTGGTATCGAGGCGCACGCGATCAAATCGCTCGCCGACCAATGCCTTGAGTCCGGCGTCGAGCGGTCGACGCCCTTCCGTTGCGGGCAGACCGACGATGGTGATGGTGTCCATCAGCGTCGGCTCGCCCGGGGTAATGGCAAACAGAATCTTGACGCCGTCGGCCGACGGGGTGGTGCGGACCGCCACGGTCGCCTGCAACCAGCCAGCCTGACGGTGCAACACCGCCAGCCGGAGCGCGTCCAACTGCAACCCGAGCGAATCGCTGCACGGCAGCGCGCCGATGCGGAGCACCCGCGCAAAAAACGACGGAGACTGCGTCGAGATCGCGGCGGCCAGCGTGGTGGCCTCGTACAGCGGGCTGCCGACGAATCCGATCCCCCGGACCCGATCGGCGGCGTCGCACGAGGGCGAAGCCTGCGCCTGCAGACGATGTGCCGGGACACCCGATGCACACAGCATCACCAGCAGCAGTGCCACCAGTCGACAGGGATTTCGGGGCCAGACACGCAGAGTCATGTAGCAGGCAATTTCACCCCGGTACACTCTCACTGCCAACTCAACCGGAGAGAGAAAGACCGGCCAACAGCGCTGACGGAGGGTCCTGGCGGTGACACGTGTCGCACTCACGATCGTTCATCACCCATTCATTCGGCGCTGCTAGACTGCGCGGTGCGCCATCGGATCGGCGCACCGTGTGCGGGCTGTCCACCATGTACCCGAGCGATTCGCATGATTCCGTTGACCGAGGTGGCCTTGGCTGCCCTTTTCACGTGGTCCGCCACGGTGAGTGGCACCACACCTGTAGCGGACACCGGTTTCGGCGAGAGCCGGACCACGGTCACCGGCTTGGGCATCGCGGATTCGCTCTCGACCGCCCCCACGCTGCCGATGCCGCGCCTCAGACTGGTGTTGCCGTCCGATACCGTTCCCAAACGGCGTGCCAAAGCCGTGGTCTACAGCGATGCCTACTCCACCCGACTGACGATTCACCGTCGACTCTCCTGGGGAATGATTCCGCTCTTCGCGGCGTCGTACTTTTCGGGACGCGAACTGCTCAAGGCGGCAGATGAGGGGCGGGACGCACCGTCGTGGGCGCGTTCGTTGCACGGACCGGCCGCGACCGGAAGTGCGATACTTTTTGGCGCCAATACGATCACGGGCGCGTGGAACCTGTGGGAAGGTCGCACTGACGCGAACGGTCGCGTACGGCGCGTGGCGCATGCGGTCATGTTCATGGTCGCCAGCAGCGGATTTGTCTATGCGGGAACGATGCTCGCCGAGGACGCGGGTGAGTCGCCCTCGCAGGCACGACGGCATCGCAATGTGGCCCTCGGGTCGATCGGCATTTCGACGGCCAGTTGGCTGGTCATGTTGATCGGCAACTGATCATTTCACTCGACACACATGTTTGAGACACTGGCCACACTGGTTCAACCCTGGGCGGATTTCTACTCCAACAGCGCCATCGCGGGCACCGGGCTGATCGCCATCCACATGCTGGCGATGTTCGTGGGCGGAGGTATGGCCATCGGGGCCGACCGGACGGTGCTGCGCGCAACGGCCGTCAGCCTTGATGACCAGCGCGCCGTTGCCACCGAGTTGTCCACGACGCATACAATTGTGATCTCATCGTTGATGATCACAATTTTGACCGGCCTGCTGTTGTTCGCCACGGATGTCCCGAATTTTTCGGCGTCCAAGGTGTACTGGACGAAGATGGGGACATTCGCGGCATTGCTGCTCAACGGCGTGCGCATGCGCCGGGCGGAATCGGCGCTCCTCAAACCGCTGTCTGTTCCGTCCGAGGTCGGTGCCGTGGCAGCCGTGGCCGTACCACCGGCTCCCGCGTCCATGCCTTTGGCGGCGTGGGGCGCGGTGCGGTCGTCGGCCATGATCAGTCTCGCGCTCTGGGTCTCGCTCGTCTTTCTTGGCGTCCTGCTTACCAACGGATGATGTCGCGTGCTGCGGCATCGGTCTCTCATCCTTCCCGATATGTCTGAATTCCCAGGTCCGTGCGCTGGTGAGTGTTCCGGTCGTCGGGCCTTCCTGCGCGATGCGGTCGTCGCGGCGGCGGCGCTCGCCGGTCTCACCACGATGGCAGCGTGGACTCCACTCGTCGCGCAGTCGGTGCAAGCCAACGGCACGATCCGTTATCCGATTCCCGTCGCCGACAGCATCTCGATTGACGGTGAGAACGAGGTCATTCTCTGCCGGTCGAAAGGCGAGGTGTTTGCGTTCGCGCTGTCATGTCCGCACCAGAACACCGCAC
>JAGNMU010000391.1 GCA_017991005.1 Gemmatimonadaceae bacterium
CGCGTCTTGCGCCGGGCGTCACCGTCGCCCAGGCGCGCGCGCGATTGTCAGCACTGCTCGGGGAACTGCGCACCGAATACCCGGTGGAGTACAAAGATCGTGGCATCAATCTGATCCGTCAGATGGACGCTGGCATTCATCCGATGCTTCGTGGTGCGCAAGTGGGGCTGTCGGCGGTTGTGATGGTGGTGGTGGGCATTCTGCTCATCATTGCGTGCGTGAACGTGGCGAATCTGTTTCTGGCCCGTGCACGCGATCGTGCGCGCGAGATGGCGATTCGCATCGCGCTGGGTGCCCGGCGCAGCGCACTCATTCGTCAGTTGCTGGTGGAGAGTCTCCTCTTTTCGGTGGTGGCGGGGGCCGTGGGATTGCTGGTGGCGGTCTGGGCGATCAGCATCGCGAATCGGATCGACATTCCGATGAACATTCACTTCAGTCCGGATCTGCGGCTGAGCCCACTGGTGATGGGCTTTGCGCTGGCGGTGACGGCATTGACCGGTATGCTCTTCGGCATCATGCCGGCGCTGCAGGCCACGCGACCCTCGTTGATTCCCGCGCTCAAGGGCGAGGCACCCGCAGGCGAGTCACGGTCGCGCACGAGCAAGGGGCTGGTGATTGCGCAGATGGCCCTGTCGATGGTGCTGCTGGTGTGTGCGGCGCTCTTTCTGGTGAACCTTCGTAGTGCCACGGCGTTGGACAAAGGGTTCAGTGGCGAAAACATCCTGCTCGCCGATCTGTCACCGGGGTTGCAGGGGTATCCCAAGGCGCGCACGCAGCAATTCTACCGGCAGATTGCCGACCGGTTGCGCACCGATCCGCGTGTGCGCGATGTGGCGTATATCGAAGATGTGCCACTGGGGGTGAGCAACAGTGATCGCGGGGTCACCATTCCGGGGTACGTGCCGGCCCCGAATGAAGGCATGTCCGTGATGTACACACGTGCCACACCCGGCTACTTCCAGACCATGGGTGTGGCGATGCGTGCCGGACGGGACTTCACGGCGCAAGATGACAGTGCGACCACGCCCGTGCTGATCGTCAACGAACGGTTTGCCGAACGCTTCTGGCCCGGTCAGCAGGCCGTGGGGAAGACGGTGCAAACGTCCGGACGCGATTTCACGGTGATCGGCGTGGTGGCGACCGGCAAGTACATGCGGCTGGGGGAAGATCCCACGGCGTTCATGTACTTCGCGCAAAACCAGCTCTTCACGGCATCGATGTCGCTGGTGGTGCATACCAACGGCGAACCAACGGCGGTGATTCCGACGGTGTTGCGGGAGATCGCGGCGTTCGATGCCGATCTCCCGGTGGCCAACGTCCGCACCATGGACACACATCTGGGGATCGCGCTGTTGCCAGCACGCGTCGCCGGCACGGCGCTCGGTGTGTTCGGTCTGATCGGCCTCTTGCTGGCGTCGGTCGGGATGTACGGTGTGATGGCGTATTCCGTCTCGCAGCGCACACGAGAGATCGGCATCCGCATGGCGATCGGTGCAACCGCCGCGAACGTCATCCGGCTGATCATGCGTCAGGGACTGACGCTCGTCATGATCGGAGCCGGCATCGGACTGCTCGGCGCCATCGGCGCCTCACGGTTTCTGGCGAGTGTGCTCTATGGCGCCGATGCCATCGACCCGGTGACGTTTGTGGTGGTGCCCGTCGTCCTGATCGGTGTGGCGGCCTTGGCCACGTTTGTGCCGGCGCGGCGTGCGGCGCTGGTGGATCCGGCGATCACGATTCGCGCGGAGTGAGCGGGCAGGGCCGACAGGTGCGGATCGCTGATCCGCACCGCGTCAGGCCGCGCGTTCCTCGGGAACGTCCAGCAACTGAAACGCGAGATTCGACACCAGACAGTACGCGGCAAAGAAATAGAAGCCGCGTTCGGCGACGGCACCCAGGTTGTCGGTGGCTTTCGCGGCGAGGAACGCGATGAAGACGCCCACGACGAAGACATCGGCCATCGCCCACTTGCTGACGGAGCGCACGAACAAGAACAGCCGACGTTTCGTGGCATAGTTGCGCGTGGTCAGGACCACGAACATCAGCAGTGCCTTGATGAACGGCACGGTGATGCTGAAGAGCAGCACGAGGCCGGCGACGAACAGGTTGCCGCTGTCGTACAACGACCGCATCGTTTGCGCGATGCTCTGGGTCTGCCGAAAGATCTCGCGGGGCGGGCCCAGCAGCTTCATGGACGCGGTGATCGTGAGGACCGGTTCGGTCAGTCCCGGCCACAACAGGCCAAGGGACACAATGGTCAGGACGATAGCGGCGACGTTCCGGGGCGACATGCCCACAACGTATCGCCCGGTACGATCTACTACGACCATAGTTGACAAACCGGGCGGCGGATCGCATATGTACTATCAGGCTAGTAGATAGCGATTTCACCGCGACCCCGCCGCGACCCGCTGGCGACGGAAACGGGCGCACCCGGACCGGATGGCGATGCGATGACCGAAACGTCGTTGGGCGAGCGCGAGCTCGATGTGATGGCCGTGCTCTGGGAGATCGGCTCGGGGACGGTGACCGAGGTCCGCGACCGTCTCGGAGATCCACTGGCGTACACCACCGTCCTCACCGTCCTGCGGAACCTCGAAGCCAAGAAGTTCGTGCGGCGCGAAGAAGAGGGACGCGCGCATCGCTACTTCCCGCGAGTGCAGCAGCAGACGGCGCAGCGTAACGCGCTGTCGCGACTGGTCACACAACTGTTTCACGGGTCACCGCACGCGCTGATTGCACAGTTGGTCGATCAGCATGGTGTGTCGGCGGACGAGTTGCAGCGGTTGGCCAAGTCGCTGAACGAGGAGTCGCGGAAAGGAAAGCCGCGTCCGCCGCGGAGTGACACGCGGAGCGACAAATGATCGCGCGGTGGATGTGTGGATCCGTGCTGTTTTCGTCGCTGATCGCGCTGGCGGCGCTCGCGTTGGAACGTGCGCTCCGTGCGACGGGACGGCCGACGCGATGGCCGTGGGCACTCGCCATGGGCGTGGCCGCCGGCTGGCCGCTGATCGCACCGTTCGTCCTCACGGCCTCGCCGGATACGGCCACGATCGGGGCGCTCGGCGTTGGCGCACCGATCGACGGACTTTCTGATCCGTCACTGACGGTATCGACAATGTGGGGCGCGATGCTGGCGTGGGTTCAGCGCGCCGATCCGTTGTGGCGTGCACTCTGGATCAGCGCCTCTGCCGCACTCCTCGTGCAACTGCTGCTGGCGATTCGTGCACTCCGGCAGGTACGGCAGCGCGCGCATGCGACCGAGCTCGATGGGGAATCGGTGCTGGTGGATGCCGCCCTTGGTCCCGCGGTAGTCGGGTTGTTCGATCCGCGCATCGTGGTGCCCACCTGGCTGCTTGCACTCGACGGTTCGTTGCGCACGCTGGTACTGCGGCACGAACGCGAGCACTGTCGCGCGGGCGATCCGGCACTGGTGTGGTTGTCGGCCATCATGACGACGGCGCTGCCCTGGAACCCGGTGCTCTGGTGGATGGCCTCTCGCCTCCGGGCCGCGATGGAGATCGACTGCGACGCGCGCACGGTACGTACCGAGGACGACCGTGCACGGTACGCGAAGCTGTTGTTGCTGATTGCGCAGCAAAAAACGCAGGCTCGCTTCATTCCGATGTTATCCACCTCCACGTCACAACTCAGCAGGAGAATTTCGGCCATGCATCAGCGAACCCTGCGTCATGCCTCACTCCGCGCGCTTTCTGCGTCCACGGTGGCGCTGGTCGCGATCGCCGCGGCCTGTTCGCCGCGCATCGCCAGCAACCTCACGTCGCCGACGCCCGTGACGGCCACCACACCGACGCCTGCCGCCGCGGTCGCGGAGCCCAAGCCGACGACGGTGACGCCGCCGTACTTCGATTTTCAGGTGGAACGGCCGGCCACGATCGTGGCGGGCTCGATAGGCCCGCGCTATCCGGATTCACTCCGCACCGCTGGCGTGCAAGGCGAGGTGCTGGCCCAGTTTGTCGTGAACACCGATGGGTCGGTGGATATGAGCACGCTCAAGGTGCTGCGCACGGCGCACGCGGCGTTCAGCGAATCGGTGCGCGCGGCGCTGGTGACCATGCGATTCACGCCGGCGCTGGTTGGCGACCGCGCCGTGCGTCAGCTGGTGCAGGCGCCGTTCAGCTTTGCACTTGACCGCAACAGCGCGTCGGCTGGACCGGTGAGCGCGCCACGGCCATCGCGTGATGCGCGCGCAACGGAGAAAATTGAGCTGCAAATTGAGCCGGCACCAAGTCCCGTGGCACCGCCGCCGTCGCTCGCTGGTGCGTCGCGACGCCCCGCGAAGCCGGTCGCCGGGTCGGTGGGGCCCCAGTATCCCCAGACGCTGCGCGATGCAAAGGTAGAGGGGGAGGTCATGGTGCAGTTTGTGGTGGATGCGAATGGCAAGGCGGAGATGAGTTCCCTCAAGGTGCTCCGGAGCAGCCACGATCTCTTCACCCAGGCGGTGCGCGAGGCGCTGGCGCAGATGACCTTTGAACCGGCAGAGATCGATGGCC